>JALYRN010000324.1 GCA_030855295.1 Myxococcota bacterium
CCGCCCCCGTTCGTCCCGCGCGATCGCCGGCGCCCCCGCGGTGACGGAAGCCCGATGCCGTTCTTTCCGCGCGAGCGCCGGAGGGCCGAGGCGCCGCCCCGCACCGCCGAGCCACTCGCCGCCGAGCCCAGCCCGGGCGAGCCCAGCGCAGCGGTCGAGCGCACCGACCTCGTGCAGTGGAACGGGCTCGGAGGCTTCACGCCCGACGGCCACGAGTACGTGATCACGACGACGCCCGGCCAGCGGACACCGCTGCCCTGGGTGAACGTCCTCGCGAACCCGTACTTCGGAACCGTCGTCAGCGAGAGCGGCGGCGCGTACACGTTCTGCGAGAACGCCCACAGCTATCGCCTCACGCCGTGGGGCAACGACCCGATCGGCGATCCGAGCGGCGAGGCGATCTATCTCCGCGACGAAGACGACGGTCGCTTCTGGTCGCCGACTCCGCTGCCCTGCGGAGGCGCCGCGCCTTCCACGACGCGACACGGCTTCGGCTACACGATCTTCGAGACGCGTCAGCACGGCATCGCGTCCGAGCTGCGGACCTTCGTCGCCGTCGATGCGCCCTTGAAGTTCCTCGTCGTGAAGCTGCGGAACGAGTCGGGGCGCCCGCGCCGCTTCTCGATCACGAGCAGCTTCGATCTGGTGCTCGGCTCGCAGCGCCCCGCGAACGCTCCGCACGTCCTCACCGAGATCGACGTGAAGTGCGGAGCGCTCTTCGCGAAGAACCCGTACGCGGCCGAGTTCGCTCCGCGCATCGCGTTCCTCGACTGCAGCGAGCAGCAACGCTCGGTGACCGGTGACCGTCACGAGCTGCTCGGACGCAACGGCCACCCGGCTCGACCCCTGAGCATGAGCCGGGCGCGGCTCTCGGGCCGGGTCGGTGCCGGCCTCGATCCGTGCCTCGCGATGCAGGTGTTCGTCGATCTCGCCGAGGGCGAGGAGCGCGAGGTCGCGTTTCTCTTCGGCTCCGGCCGCGACCTCGACGACGCGCGCCACATCGTGGAGCGATTCCGCGGCGTGGGCCGCGCGCAGGTCGCGCTCGAGGCGGTGTGGGAGCACTGGAACCGCACGCTCGGCGCGGTGAACGTGCAGACGCCCGACCCGAAGCTGAACGTGCTGGCGAACGGCTGGCTCGTCTACCAGGTGCTCGCGTGCCGGATGTGGGGGCGAAGCGGCTTCTATCAGTCGGGCGGCGCGTTCGGCTTCCGCGATCAGCTGCAGGACGCGACCGCGCTGCTCCACGCCGAGCCTGCGATCCTCCGGGCCCAGCTGCTGCGCGCGGCGGCGCGCCAGTTCCCGCAGGGCGACGTGCAGCACTGGTGGCATCCACCCCTCGGCCGCGGCGTGCGCACGCGGATCTCCGACGACTACCTCTGGCTCCCCTACGCGGTCTGTCGATACGTCGCGGCGCTCGGGGACACGGGCGTCCTCGACGAGTCGATCGAGTTCCTCGAGGGACGCGCGGTCGAGGCCGGCGAGGACAGCTACTACGACCTTCCATCGCGCGCGGCGGAGCCCGCGACGCTCTACGAGCACTGCGTACGCGCGATCGAGCACGGCCTCCGCTTCGGCGAGCACGGACTGCCGCTGATGGGGACCGGTGACTGGAACGACGGCATGAACCTCGTCGGCGACGCGGGGAAGGGCGAGAGCGTCTGGCTCGCGTTCTTCCTCCACGACGTGCTCGTGCGATTCGCCGTGCTGGCCCGCGGACGGGGCGACGTGTCTTTTTCCGACGCCTGCGTCGCGAGCGCCGCGAAGCTCGCGGGCAACATCGAGCAGCATGGCTGGGATGGGGCGTGGTATCGGCGCGCGTACTTCGACGATGGTCGGCCGCTCGGATCGGCGAGCAGCCCCGAGTGCCAGATCGACTCGCTGCCTCAGAGCTGGGCAGTCCTCGCCGGCGTGGGCGATCGAGAGCGCGCGCTCGCAGGCCTGGCGGCCGTCGACGCTCGTCTCGTCGATCGCGAGCTCGGCGTCGTCAAGCTCTTCGATCCACCCTTCGATCGGTCCGACCTCGAGCCTGGATACATCAAGGGCTACGTCCCCGGCGTTCGCGAGAACGGTGGTCAGTACACGCACGCCGCGGTGTGGGCGACGATGGCGTTCGCGGAGGCAGGGCAGATCGAGAAGGCCTGGGAGCTCTTCGATCTGATCAACCCCGTGCGTCACGGAGGCGACGCGGCCGCGATCGCCACGTACATGGTCGAGCCCTACGTCGTCGCCGCCGACGTCTACACGAACCCGCAGCACGCGGGGCGCGGAGGCTGGACCTGGTACACGGGCTCGGCGGGCTGGATGTACCGGCTGATCGTCGAGTCACTGCTCGGCGTTCGTCTCGAAGTGGACCGGCTCCACGTCGAGCCGCGCCTCCCTGCCGCATGGAGCGGCTTCACGATCCACTACCGCCACCGAGACACCGTCCATCACATCGAGGTCCAGCGGCGCGGCCCGGGCAACGCGGTCACGCGCGTCACCTGCGATGGAGCGGAGCGCGAGGATCGCACGGTCCTGCTCCACGACGATCGGCAGGAGCACTGGGCCATCGTCGAGATCGGCCACGGTCCAGTCGATCGAGTCGAGAAGTCCAATCGCGATCAGCGCGCGTAGAGGCGCTCGAGCAGGGCGACGACGTCGGGCTCGCGCTCGGCGGGGGTGGGCGCGAGGATGCCGTGCTGCTGCAAGATCCCGATCAGGAGCATCGGAATCTCGCGGTTCTCTCCGACGATCGCGCCGTGGCCGGAGTCGACCTCGACGGTCGTGACGCGGGGGTCGGCGGTGACGACGTCGCTGTACTGCTCGTCGAGGCCGAAGACGAAGTCGTCGGTCTCGCAGGTGCCATCCTCGCGGCGTACGCGGCAGCTCTCGCGCTCGTCGGTGATGATCTGCAGGTGATCGTGCACCGCGTCGACGAGGGGCGCCGGGTTCGTCATGAACGACGAGCCCGGCGGGATCTCGGTCCACTTGTTCCCCGTGATCGCGAGGCACACGGCGACCGTCGTCGAGAGCGTCAGCACGTGCAGCCAGATCAGGCTGCAGTCGGACGACGACGCGATGCCGTCGAGCGGCGACGAGACCGTGACCAGGTGATAGGTGAAGCCCTCGTGCGTCGCAGCCGAGCTCTCGAGATCGGACTGCAGCGCGCGGCGTGCGATCAGGCCGCCCTGGCTGTGCCCGAGCACGTTGATCTCGCGCGCCTCCCAGCGTCGCTCGAGCGCGCCGAGCGCGGTCGCGAGGTGCGAGGCCGCGGTGTTGAGGAAGTCGCGATCGTTGTAGTTGAAGCAGATCGTCTGCTGCCCGTGGGCCTCGAAGACCTGCGACAGCGTCCGGAAGCGCGCGCCCGACGAGCTGCAGCCGTGGACCAGCACGGTGAGCGGACGCGTCGCGTCGAGCTCGGCGATCTCGGGGCGGCCCTCCTCGCACGGATAGAGACCGACGATGCGCTCTCCTGGATCGTCCGGCCCGGTGCGGATGATCGCGCCGGGGTTCCGCACGCAGCCAGCGGTCCCGAGCGCTACGCACGAGAGCATGACGGACAGAGCACGCAGCGAGAGCCTCATGAGCGCGTGAACGTACCGCACTCCAGCAGGCGCGGCCCGTGCTCAGCGCCCGCATCATCATCACGTCGGCGCACGATCCTCGTGCGCGCGAGCATCTGCGCCTCGGAGCCCCGATCGACGGTTCACCGCCTCGTGAGCACCGAACGCGGGAATTTCGGACCGGTCGAGTGGGGTGGACGCGATCGCGATCGCGGGCCCGAGGGGGAACGTGGGAAGGACGCAGAGCTGCTCGAGCGCGCGAAGCGTCGCGCGCAGGAGCGGGCCACTTCGCGGTCGTGTACCAGGTCGCGTGCCGACGCGAGCGCGTCGTCCCGGCATCGGTGCAGGATCTCGGTAAACGCGCCAAAAACCACGATCTCGCGGCGCTGTGTAAAGGTTTCGGGCGCGCTCGGGACAGAGACGAGACCGATGGGCGATTTCGACGAGGTGTGGCGTCTCCACGGCGCGAGCGTGGCTCGTGTCGCCGCGAGCTACGCGCCTCCGGGCGCGGATCGCGAAGACCTGTTGCAGGAGATCGCGGTGGCAATCTATCGGGCGCTGGGACGGCATCGGGGTGAGAGCTCGGTGCGGACGTACGTTCTCCGCATCGCGCACAACTGCGGGATGAAGCGCGTGACGCGGCGTCCTGCGGCGACGGCGCTGCTGGAGGAGTCGGAGCACGCGGTCGCCTCGCCGGGGCCGGAGCAGCTCGTCAGCGGTCGTCAGGAAGCCGACCGGATCGCGGCAGCGATCCGCACGCTTCCGATCGGTCAACGACAGGTGCTCGCGCTCGCGCTGGAGCAGCTCTCGCTCGTCGAGATCGCGGAGGTCCTCGCGCTCCAGGAGAATGCCGTCGCCGTTCGGCTGCACCGCGCGCGCGCCGCGCTCCGAGAACGTCTGCGCGACAACGATCATGCGGCCACAGGAGCGACCCATGGATGACGAGCTGAGGCAGTGGTCAGCGGCCTGGAAGACGATGGAGGTGCGTGAGATGGGATTGGTGAAGAAGCACTTGGACGCTCATCGCCGCGAAGAGTCGAAGCTCAAGCAGCAGCTCGTGCTCTTCGTCGGCATCATCGGGCTGGTCGCAGCCGTGCTGTCGACGATGTCGCTCGACGTCGCCCTGGCGCGGCCGGGGAGCTTCGCGATCATCGCCGCCGGCGTCGTGATCCTGATCATGCTGCTCCGCGCGGGTACCGCAGCTTGGCGTCTTCGCGATCTCGGGCGGCGTCGCGCGGCGCTGACGGACGCGCCGACGGTGCTCGTCCGGGAGCTGATCTCGTTCGAGGAGCGCAAGCTCCGGCAGAGCACCGATCGGAAGATCCTCGCCGCGATCTGCATGTGGGCCGCCTACGGCGGGTTCGTGTTGGGGACGAACCTGGACACGACCGCGATGAGCTTCGATCGTCCGAGGTCGGTGGCGATCGGCGTCACGATGAGCGTCGGGATGGCGCTGGCGATCGCGATCATGGGCCGCCGTACCGCGCGCCGTGCGCGTGGCGAGCTCGAGACGCTCCGCGCGCTGCGTGACGAGCTCGCCGGAGCGCCGGACGAGGCCACCGAGCATGCGTGAGAGGCGTGCGCCTGCGGCGCGCGGCACGATCACAGAATCGTCGCGAGGCTCTCCATCGCGATGCGGCGTAGCTTGATGCGGCGATCGGCGTCGGTCGCGATGCTCTCGGCCCAGCGGACGAGCTGGGCCGCATCGCCGTCGAACACGCGCGCGAACGTGCGCGGCAACTGATCGGCCCATGCGAGCACGAACGCCGCCAGCGCCTCGCGTTCCCGCGCAGTGCCGCTCTCGTTCCCGACGAGCTCACGAACGCAGCGCGCCATCTCGATGGCGTCGGGAGCCGGCCCGGTGCGCTCCCCGGCGAGCGGGAGCCCGGCGCGATGCAGCGTCTGCCAAGCGCGCTCCATTCGGACCAGAGTAGGCGCGTGACGTCGAGAGGGCTAGACGAGGAAATGATCCTCCGCTTGCTCGACGCTGCGGAGCGACGTCTCGAAGGCGAGTGGGTCCTCGTCGGCGACGCGCTGGCGGCGATCTGGTTCAGCCCTGCGCGCGTGACGGAGGACGTCGATCTGGTCGGGCTCGCCGGCACCAACGACGAGCGCCTCGCGCTGATGCAGCTCGCGCAGGAGATCGGGCTGCCGGTGGAGGCCGTCAACAGCGCTGCCGACTTCTTCCTGCGCAAGATCCAAGGCTGGCGCGACCATCTCGAGGTGCTGCGGCAATCGTCTCGTCTCACCATCTACCGCCCGAGCCCGACGCTCTTCCTGTTGCTCAAGCTCCGTCTCGGTGAGCAGGATCTCGATGACTCCCTCGGGCTCCTCGCGTTCGCCCAGGCGCACGGGCTCGATGTCGACCGCACGCGCGTCATCGCCGCGATCGACGCGCTGACGCCCTCCGACGACGCAGCGCTCGCGCAGCGCCGCGCTCAACTCCGCACCGCACTCATCTCCGCACCGCGCTCTGCGAGCCCGGAGCATGAGTCATGAGGTCGGACGGCTCGCGCTCGCGTCTCGCTTGCGGTCTGCGCATGTGGAGCAGCAGCTACCCCCCGTGGCTCAGCGATAGCGCGAGACGCTCGCGCGCGGCGTCGGCGAGCGCGGCGTGGCGCGCTCTTCGTTGCTGAACTCGTCATCGAGCAGATAGAACTCCTCGACGTCCTCGCGCCGCACCCCCTCGAACCGATGTCGGATGTCGATCTGCATCGTCGCGTGCGGGCGTAACCACGCCGCCCATCCGCCGCAACGCTCGCGCGCCGAGGGACCCGCTCTCGGGTTGCTCACGGCTCGCGCGGTCGGCACCTCGACGCTAGACTGCGAGTCACCACGGCCGACGAGGTTCGCGCGTGCCGACCGTCCTGAACATCGGGGGCCTTCGCTTCCACTTCTATTCGAACGAAGGACAGGAACCGCCGCACATCCACGTCGCAGCGGGCGACGGCGAGTGCAAGTTCTGGTTGGAGCCGATCGGCCTCGCCCGGAACCGAGGGATCTCGGCGAGCACGATCCGGAAGATCGAGTCACTGGTCTACGACCACCAGGGCTTCCTGCGGGAGAAGTATCGTGAGTTCCACGGACGTTAGGACCGAAGCGCAGGCATCCCGCGTGTGGACGCAGGGACGGATGATTTTCGTCGAGCTGACGGACGGACGGCACATCGGTTTCCCCGCTGATCGGTTCCGGCTCCTCCGCGCGGCGACTGACGATCAGCTCACGAGGGTCGAGCTGAGGCTCAATGGATACGCCCTGCGCTGGAGCGAGCTCGACGAGGACCTCAGCGTCCAGGGGATCGTCGACGGCGAGTTCCAGCTGCCGCTCGACGTCGCGGCGTAGGAGGCTGACGCGGCCGCGTGGCTTCGCACCGGCACCCGGGCGCCGCGCTGGGCGAGATCCGTGCATGATCGGCGGGCGCACCAGCGCCGCGGTTCTCGCGCGGCGCACGACCACCTATCCTGAGTGTTAGCGAGCGCGCTGGTTGAGGGACCGAGCACAGAGATCGAGCACGCTGCGTGAAGGGATCACTGCAATGCCGGTGACGATGGGCATCGCGTAGCCGGTTTCTCGCGTAGGTGCCCCGCGCCGT
>JALYRN010000325.1 GCA_030855295.1 Myxococcota bacterium
GCTCGCGGCGGCCGCGTGCGACAGCGCGCTGGCGGCCGCGCGGCGCACGGTCGAGGAGCGCTTCGGGATCCCGCGCACGACGGCGGGCGCGCCGATCCCGCTGGTCTGCCTCGGGATGGGCAAGCTCGGTGGATGGGAGCTGAACCTCGGCAGCGACGTCGATCTCTGCTTCTTCTACGAGACCGACGACGGCGAGGTGCCGGACGACGCGATCACCGTGCACGAGCACCACGCGCGCACGGTCGCGCGCTCGGTGGCGGCGCTCTCGGACGTGACGGAGGACGGGCTCTGCTTCCGCGTCGATCTGCGGCTGCGGCCCGAGGGGACGCGCGGCCCGCTGGTGAATTCGCTCGCGAGCGCCGAGCGCTACTACGAGAGCTGGGGACGCACGTGGGAGCGCGCGGCGCTGCTGCGAGCCCGGCCGATCGCGGGCGATCGCGGGCTCGGGCGCAGGCTGCTGGAGACGCTGAGGCCGTTCGTGTTCCGTCGCGCGGTCGATCCCGGGATCGCGCGCGAGATGGCGCAGATGCTCGAGCGCTCGCGGCGTGAGCTGAAGGTCGACGAGGCGCGCGACGTGAAGCTCGGGCGCGGCGGGATCCGCGAGGCGGAATTCTTCGTGCAGTCGCTCCAGCTGATCTGGGGCGGGCGGCACACGCAGCTGCAGGTGCCGGGGACGATCCCGGCGCTGCGGCGGCTCGAGGCGGCCGGGCTCGTGCGAGAGGGAGAGGCGCGCGCGCTCGCGGCGGCGTGGGCGCGGCTGCGGCGCATCGAGCACCGCATCCACGCGTGGACCGGATACCAGACCCACCGCATCCCGCCCGAGGGCGAGGAGCGCGCGCGGTTCGCGCGATCGCTCGGCTACGACGACGAGGCCGCCCTCGAGTCGGCGATGCGCGAGGACCGCGAGTGCATCGCGGAGCTCTTCGACTCGCTCGCGCCCGAGGCATCGTCGCGCGCGGGGATCACGAGCGAGCACCAGCGCGAGCTCGAGGAGCTCTGCGATCGGATCGCCGCGGGCACCGACGCGGCGGCGCTCGCCGACGCCGTCGCGCGCGCGCTGCCGGGGAGCGATCCGCACGAGTCGGCGGTGCACCTGCTCCGGCTCGCGAGGCGCGCCGACGCGCCGCTCGGGCCGGTGATGCGCGAGACCGAGCCCGAGCTCGGTCCGCGCCTGCTCGAAGAGGTCGCAAGCGTGGCCGATCCGGGCGCGAGCCTGCGTCACCTGGCGGATTTCTTCACGAGGCTGCGCGGGCTCGCGCACGAGCGGCGGCTCTTCGAGGATCCGATGCTGCTGCGGCGGCTGGTCGGGCTCTTCGGCACGAGCGCGACGCTCTCGAGCGCGATGATCGGTCATCCGGAGGAGCTCGATCTGCTGCTCCTGCCGGGGGTGATCGACGAGGACGAGGTGCGCGCGCTGCATGCCGCGCTGCTGCCGCGTGCGGACGCGAGCGAGGTCGACGCGGAGGCGGTGGTCGCGTCGATGCGCCGCGCCAAGCGCGCGGTGACGCTGCGCGCGGGGCTGGCGCTGGCGTCGGGTGAGCTGCCGCTCGAGCGATGCGTGCGCGTGCTGAGCCGCACGGCCGAGGAGCAGATCTCGGGCGCGATGGCGATCGCGACGCGCGAGACGATCGCGCGCTTCGGATCGCCGGCGATCGGCGCGAGCGGAAGGCCCGCGTCGATGGTCGTGGTGGCGATGGGAAAGCTCGGCGGGCGCGAGCTCGGGTTCGGCGGGGACCTCGATCTCGTCTTCCTCTACGACGACGACGGCGAGACCGAGGGGCCGCGCTCGATCGGGCATGCCGAGCTCTTCACGCGCGTCGCGCAGCGCACGATGCGCCTGCTCTCGCAGCCCGACGCCGAGGGGTCCGGCTACGAGACCGACACGCGCCTGCGGCCCAGCGGTTCCCAAGGCACGCTCGTGGTCTCGCTCGCGGCGTTCGATCGCTATCACGTCGAGCGCGCTGCGACGTGGGAGCGGCAGGCACTGCTGCGCGCGCGCGCGGTGTCGGGGCACCCCGAGCTCGTGCGCGCGGTGCAGGAGCGCCTCGGCGCGATCGCGTACGGTGGTCCGCCTCCGGCGCGCGAGGAGCTCGCCGCGATGAGGGCGCGCATCCAGAGCGAGCTTGCCGGCGAGACGCGCGATCGATACCATCCGAAGCTCGGTTTCGGGGGTCTGGTGGACGTGGAGTTCCTCGCGCAAAGGCTCCAGCTGGAGCAGCAGAGGGACGCAGCGAGCTCAGCCGCGATCTCGCCCGCACGCACGCCTGCCGCCAGCGTCGGCGGTGCAGCCGACTGGATGCTGGAGGTGCCCAGCACGCTCGAGGTGATCTCGCGGTCGGCGCAGGCGGGGAAGCTGGCGCGCGGCGACGCCGACGCGCTCTCGGAAGGCTACTCGTTCCTGCGCGCGATCGAGCAGACGCTGAAGCTGCAGGACGAAGCGAGGGAGCCGACGGTGCGACCGGGCTCGCGCAGCGTGGAGCAGCTCGCGCGCAGGCTCGGCATCCGAGAGCGCGACGGCCACGATCCCGCGCGCGTGCTGGTCTCGACCTATCGCCGCGTCGCCGAAGAGGTGCGCGCGATCTTCGAGCGCGTGATCGCGCCGGTCGGCGCCGCGGCGCCGTGGGCAGGCGAGGAGCAGCCGTGATCCCGCTCTCCGTGTTCGTGGTGCACTCGGACGCGTCGATCGCTTCGCGGATCGCGCGCGCGGTCGCGGCCGCCGGCCACGCGCCCGTCCTGCTCGGCGACGGAGAGCGCGCGATCGATCGGTTCGTGCAGGAGCCCGCGGACGTCGTGGTGCTCGACTACTTCTTGCCGGGACGCGATGGCGTCGCGACGATCGAGTCGATCCGCTGGGCGCCCGGCGGGAAGTCAGCGCACGTCGTGTTGCTCGCCGATCGCGAGACGGAGCCCACGCCGCTGGCCGAGCTGGGCCGGCGCATCGGCGCGATCGCCGCGCTGGTCGGGCCGAACGTCGAGGCGGCGATCGCCGACATCCTCGAGGCCCTCGGGCGACCGCCTCCGGGCGAGAGCACGCGCGTCGCGAGCATCGGCGAGATCGGCGACGAGCTCGACAAGCTCGCGCTCTCCGCCGGGCACGCGACCCGGAGCGCGCTCGATCGCGGGAGGATCGACGCGCGCGTGACCGAGCGCGACGACGACTCGACCGCGCCGGGCGAGGACGAGGACGGCGCCGCGTGGCCGATCATCGAGACCGTGATGGCGCACGCTTCGTCGTCGCGCGTCGCGCTCCCCGAGAGCGCGTCCGGGATACAGCGCCGCCCCGAGGGGAGCAGGCCGACCACGCCGCCGCCAGCGATGCCGGCGGCGGAGATCTTCCCCGCGCGTCCCGAGGGAGAGAGCGCACGCGGAGAGGACGCGCCCGCGGACGACGCCGAGATGTTCGCGGACGCCGACGCGATGGAGGAGGGCCGCGACGTCGGCGAGGGCGCGCGCGCCGCGGCCGAGGGATCGCAGCGCGTGATGGGCCGCTGGGACGACACGCCCTTCCCCGCGCTGCTGCGGCGTCTCGCGGACCTGCGGACCACCGGCGCGCTCGTGTGCACCGCGGAGGGGACGCAGCGCGAGACGACGAGCGGCGATCCGCCGACGAAGATCGTGTATTTCCGCAGTGGCGTGCCCGTGCACGTGCGCTCGAACCTGGTCGACGAGTGCCTCGGGCAGATCCTGCTGCGACGCCGCCGCATCGGCGTCGCGACCCTCGAGGAGTCGATCCGCCGCATGCGTCTGGGCGAAGGGCTCCAGGGTGAGATCTTGATCGACATGGGCGCCCTCGCGCCACTCGAGCTCGGTGAGGCGCTCGCGGATCAGGCGCGCGACAAGCTGTTCGACGTGTTCGCGTGGAGGCGCGGGACGTACCGGCTCTCGACGAAGCTGGAGCCGAGGGCGGGCGCGGTCGGGATCGAGCTCGGGCTCGCGGAGATCCTCTACGAGGGCGTGTGCGCGTCGATGCCGGCGTCGCGCCTGCTGGAGCTGCTGTCGCCGAGCCTCGCGCGCTTCGTCGTGCCCGATCCGGTGCAGCTCGCGCGCTTCGTGCGCGTGCGGCTGGTTCCCGAGGTGCGCCACGTGCTCGCGCGGATCGACGGCACGCTCGCGCTGCGCGATCTGCTCGCGATGGGGTCGCGACCCGGCGCGGTGGCGCAGCTGGTGTACTCGATGGAGTGCCTCGGCGCGGTGCGCTTCGCGGACGTGCCGTCGCGCTCGTCGCGGAGCGGCGAGGTGCCGCTCGCGTCGACGTCGCGCGAGCTGCCGGTCGAGCGGCTCGACGAGGCGGTGCACGAGGCGGCGATCGACGAGCGCGGGGCCGACGTGGACGAGACGATGTCCGTCGCCGACGAGGAGACCGAGCCGCCGCCGCCGGGCGAGGGCCCGCCCTCGGTCGAGGCGATGCTCGGGGCGGACACGAGCGCCGCTGCGGCTCGACATGCGAACGGCGCGGCTCCGATCGACGAGCAGTGGGACGATCCGACCGCGCCCCTGCACGAGCGCGGCCGGCCGGCCGGCGTCGCGCGCAACGACTCGTCGGGGGTGACGGTGACGCCCGAGCACGACGAGCGGCGGACGACGCGCGAGTCGACGCCTGCGCCGATGTCGATCGACGCCGCGGTCGACGACGCGGCGCTCCAGGAGGGCATGCTCGACCAGCGCGTCGATCGGCTGTTCGAGGCGGAGCGGCAGTTCCGGCGTGGCAACCGCGCGCTCGATCGCGGCAAGCTGGGCGAGGCGCTGGGCGCCTTCTCGAAGGCGTACGAGCTC
This sequence comes from Myxococcota bacterium, assembly GCA_030855295.1. Lineage (GTDB taxonomy): Bacteria > Myxococcota_A > Polyangia > Polyangiales > Sandaracinaceae > Sandaracinus. The sequence continues at coordinate 4,774 of JALYRN010000325.1, forward strand.
TGCCCGGACCAAGGCGAGTTCCTCGCGTACGTGGGGTGGAGCCGGCACTGCCTCGCGCCCGAGGACGAGGTCTCGAACGACAGCGCGCTCGAGGAGCTGGCGCGCGCGAGAGAGCTCGCGCCGGAGCTGCACGTCACGCACCTGCTGCACGCGCGCGTGCTCGTCAGCGCCGGACGCGTCTCGGAGGCGCACGGCGCGTACCTGCGCGTCCTGCAGCTCGATCCCACCAGCGTCGAGGCGCGCGACGCGGTCGCCTCGCTCCGGTCGTAGGCGACGCAGGCGCGCGACCGGGGAGATCGCCGCGGCCCGCGCGTAGGAGGGTCTCGCCATGCGTATCGGAACGATGTTCCTGGGCCGGGTCGAGGCTCTCGAGAACGAGTCGGTGCAGACGAAGTTCTTCGTGTTCGGCGTGCCGATCGCGCCGGTCGCGTCGTACTACGCGACCGGCGAGACGGGGAACGGCGTGCAGGGCATCGAGATCCCGGTGCACGGGACGAGCGTGCTCGCGGGCTACCTGCGGATGGGCACCTTCCTCGTCGCGCTGCTCTGCGGGATCTTCGGGTGGATCGAGCATCGCTCGTACGATCCGCAGTACGGGCTCTTCGGCGTCACGGCGATCGCGACGATCGGCTGGGCGCTGTCGATGTTCGCGATCGGTCGGCTCTCGCAGAGCGAGCGGACGCGCCGCGAGCGGCTGCGAGAGGCGACGGGCATCGGCGCGCCGCCGGAGCTCCTGCCCGACGACGTGCGCGGCGAGATCGAAGCGAAGCTCGAGCTGCGCTGGGCCCACGTCTCGGACGACACGAGCGGGGGCCGCGACTGGAAGACGCGCCTGCGCGGCGGCCAGGCGCGCCGCGACGAGCTGGCGACGCTCTATGCGCTCGCGGAGTACTCCGCCGACCCGGAGCTCGTCGCGATCGCCGCGCGCCAGATCGCCTGAGGCGCGCGACGGCTCCGCGCTTCCCCCCGGCGCGCCGGGGGGCTATATCGCCCGACTCTCCCGGGGGAACGAGCGATGACGGCGATCGGGACGCGCGTGCTGGCGGGGGACGTCGGCGGAACGAAGACGGTGCTCTCGCTGTACGAGCGCTCGGCTATTCCGGGGGGAACGGCGGCGTGGCGCGAGGTCGCGACCACGACGTTCCCCAGCGCATCGCACGCTGGCCTCGAGGCGCCGACCTCGGCCTTCCTCGATGCCGCGGGGGCGGCCCCGGTCGCCGCCGCGTTCGGGGTGGCGGGGCCCGTGAAGGACGGGCGCTGCCACACGACCAACCTGCCGTGGCTGATCGACGCGGGCGCGCTGTCCGCGGCGCTGCGGATCCCGAGGGTCGGCGTGATCAACGACTTCGAGGCGACCGCGCGCGGCCTGCTCGAGCTCGAGGCGCACGAGGTCGTCGTCGTGCAGGAGGGCATCGTCGATCCGACCGGGCCGGTCGCCGTGCTCGGCGCGGGCACCGGGCTCGGCGAAGCGATCCTCGTGCGCACGCCGGCGGGCCTGCAGGTGCTGCCGACCGAAGGCGGGCACGCGAGCTTCGCGCCGCGCGATGCGATCGAGGACGGGCTGCTGACGTTCCTGCGCGAGCGGTATCCGGATCACGTCTCGTACGAGCGCGTGCTCTCCGGGCCCGGGCTCGCGACGGTGTACGAGTACGTGATCGCGCGCGGTCTCGCCGCGAGCACGCCGGAGACGCTCGAGCGGCTGCGCACGGACGATCCCGCCGCCGTCGTCGGAGAGCTCGGGACGACCGGCGCCGACCCTGCGTGCGCGCGCGCGCTCGCGACGTTCGTGTCGGTCTACGGATCCGAGGCCGGCAACCTCGCGCTCAAGACGCTGCCGAGCGGCGGCCTCTTCGTGTCGGGCGGCATCGCGCCGAAGATCTTGCCCGCGCTGCGCACGGGCGCGTTCGTCGCCTCGTTCCTCGCCAAGGGGCGCATGCGCGCGTTGCTCGAGACGATCCGCGTCTCGGTCGTGATCGAGCCGCGCGTCGGCCTGCACGGCGCGCGCTCTCTGGCGGCCTCCCTCGCCTGAGAGCCGGTCGCTGAATCGGACGAGACCGCTGAGGAAGGCAGGAAATCAGGAGGTTTTCCTGCCTTCCTGCCTTCCTCAGCGGTTCTCCGAAACTTCTGATCTGGGTCGGCAGGCGTTATTCTCGATCAGAAACGGCCGGCGCACGCGAGGCCGGGTCCTACGGGCGCGCACGCGACGCGCGCTTCTCGATCGCCGGGCGCGGCCCCCTCCGTCATCACGAGGAGGATCGTGCCTGCGCCCGCGAGCAAGGCGGCGGAGGCGAACGCGGCGACGGTCACGCCGAGGCTCGCGTCGCGCTGGCCCGCGAGCGTGTCGCGGTTCACG
>JALYRN010000326.1 GCA_030855295.1 Myxococcota bacterium
CTGCTGCGCGGTCGCGGGGAGCACGCGCCCCCGCGCGCGCGACGTGCTCGCGGTGCTGGCGCTCGCGGTCGTCCTCGCAGAGGTGCGCCGGCGTCGATCGGCGCGCGCGCGGTGAGATCCTCGATGAACCGCGACCGCGCGCGTGTCACGATCGCGATGGCATGAGCGCGACCGGCGGCGCCGCGGTGGTGATCGGGCGCGCGCCCGAGTGCGACGTCCGGCTCGACGAGCCGACGGTGTCGTCGAGGCACGCGCGCCTGCGCTGGGAGCGCGGGCAGATCCTGATCGAGGATCTCGGCAGCGCGAACGGCACGTGGGTCGGCGGTCAGCGCGTCACCAGCGCGCGGATCGGCGCAGGCGACGAGGTCGTAATCGGCGGCGCGTCGCTGCCGTGGTCGGATCCGGGGCTCGCATCGTTCCTCGGGCGCGGCCGGAGCGACACCGTGCACGCGACCGCGATGGGCCGCCTCTACGTGTGTGGGCGCTGCGGCAAGCGCGGGTTCCTGCCGCGCTCGATCAAGCGGGCCGAGATCCAGTGCGGCTCCTGCGGCGCGGTCCTCGAGCTCGGCGGCGCCGCGGCGCCGAAGAAGAAGAAGAAGAGCGTCGTTGCGCGGATCGCGAACGCGATCGTGTTCGTCTCGATCATCGCACTGCTCGGCGCGATCGTGCTGGGGCGCGAGCGGATCGCGAGCGCGCTGCGCGGCGCCGGCAAGGAAGCGGGGCTCGTGTCGATCCCGCAGGGGCTCTGGGAGCCGCCGGTCGGCAGCCTGCAGGAGGCGGCGATCCGGGCATCGGTGCGCGATCGCATCGTCGAGGCCATCGACCCCTCGAGCCCGACGACCCGCAACCTCTCGGCGCGCGTGGCATCCCGCGAGCAGGGCACGTTCCACGTCGGCCAGGTCGCGGCGATCTGGGCGCACGTGCGCGGCGAGTGGAGCTACGTCAACGATCCGCGGGGCAACGAGTACTTCGCGGTCGCGAGCGAGACGATCGACAACGAGATGGTCGGCGACTGCGACGACTTCGCGATCCTGCTGGTGTCGATGACCGAGGCGATCGGCGGCGACGCGCGCGTGGTGATGAGCGACGGCGAGCGCGGGGGGCACGCGTACGCCGAGGTCTGCATCCCGGGAGACCCCGAGCGCGTGGTCGCGGATCTGCGCGCGCACTACCGGAGGCAGCGCCCGCGGCGCACGATCCGCCAGGTGCAGTACCGCACCGACGCGACCTGCGGCGTGTGGCTCAACCTCGACTGGAACGCCGACGTGCCCGGCGGCCCCTACGGCGGGGAGGACTGGGCGGTCGCGATCTACCCGGACGGCAAGACCGAGACGCTCGCGCCCGCAGCGCCGTAGGAGCTGCGGCTCTCTCGCTCTCTCTCTCTCTCGAGCACCGGCGTCGTTGACGCGCGCTGCCGCCCTCGCGACACTCGCGCGCGGTGCCCTCGCAGCCGCTCTCGTCCACGCGCGTATGGGCGGTGACGCTCGTCGCGACCGCGACGATGGCGATCAGCTACCTCGATCGCCAGGTGCTCGCGGCGCTCGCGCCGGCGGTGCGCGCGGATCTCGAGATCGGCGCCGAGCAGTACGGCTGGCTCGCCTCCGCGTTCTCGATCGCGTACCTGATCTCGACGCCGCTCGCGGGCCGCGCGCTCGAGCTCGTCGGGGTGCGGCGCGGGATGCTGGGCGCGGTCGTGCTCTGGACGATGGTGTCGGCGGGGCACGCGCTGGTGCCGACCTTCGCGCTGCTGTTCGCGGCGCGGCTCGCGCTCGGCGTCTCGGAGTCGCCGTCGTTCCCGGGCTCGGCGGCCGCGATCGCGCGCACCGTTCCGGCGTCCGGACGCGCGCGCGCGCTCGGAATCCTCTACACCGGCAGCTCGTTCGGCGCGATGGTCGCGCCCGTGCTCGCGCCGTGGATGATGGCGCGCTTCGGCGGCTGGCGCGCGGCCTTCCTCGGGGTCGCGATCGTCGGGCTGCTGTGGGTGCCGATGTGGCTGGTCGCGACCGGCACCCCGACGGTGCGCGCGATGCTCGACGCGCGGCCGGCGCCCGCGGAGCGGCGATCGCTGCTCTCGACCGCGACGCATCCGGGCGTGCTGCGCGCCGGCGCGCTCGTGCTCGCGCTCTCGCCGATGTTCGCGTTCGTGTTGCTCTGGGGCGCCGAGCTGCTCCATCACGCGTACGGCGTCGCGCAGGTCGACATCGGGCGCTACCTGTGGCTGCCGCCGCTGCTCTTCGATCTCGGCGCGGTGTTCTTCGGCGTGCTCGCGAGCCGCTTCGCCGCGCGGGGCGACGGCGAGGGCTCGCCGATAATGCTATCGGTGGTCGCGCTGGGGATGGCGCTCGCGATCGGGCTCCTGCCGCTCTGCCGCGATCCCTGGCAGGTCACGGTCGTCCTCGGCATCGCGATGGCAGGCGGCGCCGGTCTCTTCGCGATGCTGACGGCCGACATGATCGGGCGCGTGGGCCCGGCGCTCGCGGCGTCGGCGGGCGGCGTCGTCGCGGCGGCGCAGTCGCTCGCGTACATCGTCGCGAACCCGCTGATCGGGCGCGCGTTCGATGCGCTCGGCAGCTACGACGTCGTCGCGGTCGTGCTCGCTGCGTGGATGCTGCCCGGCTCCGCGCTGTGGCTCGCGACGCGAGGACGCACGCCAGCTCGCGCGTAGATCACGGGGCGTCGAGGTGCGTCGGCACCGGCGCCTGCTCCGCGCGATCGAGCTCGCGCCGCATCGCGCCGCTCTGGTAGCGGCCCCAGTAATTCTCGAACGCCGCGCGCACCTTCGGCAGCAGCACGAAGAGCCCGAGCATGTTCGGGAACGCCATCCCGAGGATCATCAGATCCGAGAAGTCGAGCACGCTCCCGAGGTGCAGCATCGCGCCGAGCACGGTGCACGAGAGGAACAGCATCTTGTACGCGATCGACACCCGATCGTGGCCGAGGCGCGGACCGAAGAGCCACGTCGCGCAGCGCTCGCCGTAGTAGCTCCACGAGAGCATCGTCGAGTACGCGAAGAGCGTCACCGCGAGCGAGAGCACCCACGGGAACCACGGGATCACCGTCGCGAACGCGCGCGACGTCAGCAGCACGCCATCGGCCGCGCCGCCCTCGTGCGCGCCCGTGACCACGACCACGATCGCCGTCGTGTTGCACACGATGATCGTGTCGATGAACGGCTCGAGCAGCGCGACGATGCCCTCGCGCACCGGCTCGCCAGTGGTCGCCGCGGAGTGCGCGATCGACGCCGAGCCGACGCCCGCCTCGTTCGAGAACGCGGCCCGCTGGAAGCCGACGACCAGCACGCCGAGCACCCCGCCGAGGCCCGCGCGCGGCGAGAACGCCTCGCTGAAGATCGTGCCGATCGCGGCGGGCACCTCGGCCGCGTTGACCAGCAGCACCACGGCCGCGGCGAGCATGTAGATGCCGCACATCGCCGGCACCAGCCGCTCCGCGACCTTCCCGATCCGCTTGATGCCGCCGATGATCACGACGCCGACCGCGAACGCGAGCAGCAGGCCGTAGAGCCACGCGCGCCCCTGGAAGAACGGCACCACCGACGCGATCTGCGCGTACGACTGGTTCGCCTGGAACATGTTGCCGCCGCCGAGGCTGCCGCCGACGCACATCACCGCGAACACCACCGCGAGCACCTTGCCGGCGATCGGCCAGCCGCGCTCCGCGAAGCCCTCGTCGAGGTAGTGCATCGGGCCGCCCGAGACGCGGCCGTTCGGATCGACCTTCCGGTAGATCATGCCGAGCGTGCACTCGACCATCTTCGAGCTCATCCCGAGGAAGCCGGCGACCGTCATCCACACCATCGCGCCCGGGCCGCCGAGCGTGATCGCGACCGCGACGCCGGCGATGTTGCCGAGCCCGACGGTCCCCGAGAGCGCCGACGAGAGCGCCTGGAAGTGCGTGACCTCGCCCTTCTCGTGCTTGCTGTCCCATCGCCCGATCGTCACCGAGACCGCGTGGCCGAGCGCGCGCACGTTCGGGAAGCCGAGGCGCAGCGTGAAGAAGAGCGCGCCGAGCGCGAGCCAGAGCACGACCAGCGGAAGAGTCGTGGTGTCGTCCCAGAAGACGACGTCGAAGAAGATCACGGCCGCGAGCGGCGCCACGATCCACGCGGCGAACCCGGCATCGAGCGCGTCGCCCCAGGTGCGCGGCGGCTCGGGCGAGTGCGCCGCCTCGGCGGTGATCGCGGCTTCCTCCTGGGCGCAGACGACCGGCGGAAGGACGGAGAGGGTGATCGCGGTCGCCGCCAGGAGCGCGGGGAGCGCGCGCAGTTCTCGGATGGAGCGCAGCACGCCGGCATCCTAACGCGCTCAGGCGCGATCGCTCCCCATTGGATCGACGCGGCCCGCGAACGCTTGTCAGTGCGCGGATTCCCCGTCAGGCTCGCCGGCGATGACGAGGCGCCGCGGATTCCACCCGGAGATCGAGCCCTACGCGCAGGGCATGCTGGACGTCGGCGCGGGGCACCGCGTGTACTGGGAGACGTCGGGCAACCCGAACGGCAAGCCCGTGGTGTTCCTGCACGGCGGCCCCGGCGGCGGCACCGACGCGAAGCAGCGACGGTTCTTCGACCCACGTCGCTACCGCATCGTGCTCTTCGATCAGCGCGGCTGCGGCAAGAGCACACCGCACGCGTCGCTCGTCGACAACACGACGTGGCACCTGGTCGCCGACATGGAGCTGCTGCGCGAGCACCTCGGCATCGATCGCTGGCAGGTCTTCGGCGGCAGCTGGGGCTCGACGCTCGCGCTCGCGTACGCGCAGACGCACCCGGAGCGCGTCACCGAGCTCGTGCTGCGCGGGATCTTCCTGCTGCGCCGCAAGGAGCTCCTCTGGTTCTACCAGGCCGGCACGAGCGAGCTCTTCCCCGACGCGTACGAGCAGTACGTCGCGGACATCCCCGAGGCCGAGCGCGGCGATCTGATCGGCGCGTACCACGCGCGGCTCACCAGCGACGACGCGGCGGTGCGCCAGCGAGCGGCGCGCGCGTGGAGCGTGTGGGAGGCGAGCACCAGCTTCCTGCTCCCGCGCGACGAGCACGTGCAGCGCGCGGCGGGCGACGCGTTCAGCCTCGCGTTCGCGCGCATCGAGGCGCACTACTTCGTGAACCGCGGGTTCCTCACGCACGAGGATCAGCTCCTCGATCAGGTCGAGTGCATCCGCGACATCCCCGCGGTGATCGTGCAGGGGCGCTACGACGTCGTGTGCCCGGCGACGAGCGCGTGGGATCTGCACCGCCGCTGGCCGCAGGCGGAGCTGCGCATCGTCGAGGACGCTGGCCACTCGGCGTACGAGCCCGGCATCCTCCACGAGCTCGTCAGCGCGACCGATCGCTTCGCGGAGAAGTGAGCCGACAGGAGTGCTCGCCCCGCAGGGCGCGGACGGGAGCGCGCGCCGCGCGCGCGGCAGGAGTGCTCGCCCCGCAGGGCGCGGACGGGAGGCGTCCAGCTCCCGGGCGGTCGTGTGCGCGAATGGCGATCGGTCGTCGCGGTCCCGCGCGGAATCTGGCGCTGGGTGCGGCGTCGAGATCGCAATTTGCGTCTCCCGGCGCGGGTACGAGTCTTGATATCGGAACCTGCCCATGTGGTCCAAGCTCGTGATCTCGTTGGGGATCTGCGCCGTCCTCGGGGTCGGGTGCGGAACGGCCGAGCCGGCGCGCCAGAGCGAAGCGCTCCAGACCGCGCCCGCGCCCGAGGTCGCTCCGAGCGAAGGCGCGATCGACGAGCCGCGCGTGGATGGCCAGATCGTGCTCGACGAGCGCGCCGACGGAGCGCGTCTGATCGGTCGCATCGAGCCCGTGCCCGCGAACGCCGATCCCGAGCGCGCCGTCGTGCTCCGCGTGCTCGGTGACGGCGCCTCGATCGCGAGCGACATCGACCCCGCCCTCGACGGCGCGCGGATCCTCGACGCGCGCTTCGCCGGCAACGGAGTCGTGACCATCGGCACCGATCACACGCTCCGCGCACACGCGCACGGGCGCGCGATCGAGCTCGACACGAACGCCTACGGACCGCTCAGCGTCGCGGGCGCGACCGTCGCGTACGTGCGGGGCCACGCGCCGATGCTCGAGCTCGCGCGCGCCGACGTCTCGAGCGGCACGACGGTCGCGCTCACGCAGGACATGTCGCCGGTGTGGTCGCCGGCGCTGACGCCCGACGGTCGCTCGATCGTGTTCGTCTCGGCGGCCGAGGGCACGCCTCGCTTCTACCGGATCGACGGCGACGGCGCGCCGCGCGCGCTGCCGCCGACGACGCGCACGCCGGGCTCGCCGATCGGACCGCGCTTCGAGACCGATGACGTCGAGGGCGAGCTCCTCGTGTTCGACGACGAGCTCGGCACGGCATGGGTCGACCTCGAGCAGGGGCGCATCGTGCGCACGACGGAGGGTGCGCGATGATGCGCGCCGGCTCGATCGCGCTCGGCATCACGACGTGGGTGGCGCTCCTGATCATCGCGCCGCCTGCGTCGGCGCAGGTCCGCTTCCGTCGTCCGTTCGCGTCGGAGAGCGCGCGCATCACCGCGCACTTCGACACCAACGGCGGCGCCGCGGGCGTCGCCGACTACACCTGCGGCGGTCGCTCGTACGACGGCCACACCGGCACCGACTTCGGCCTCGTCACCGGCACGCCCGTGCTCGCGGCCGCGAGCGGGCGCGTCGTCCAGGTCATCACCGGCTGCCCCGACACCGGCTATCTCTGCAGTCCGTGCGGCGGGCTCTGCGGCAACCAGGTGCGCATCGAGCACGCCGATGGATCGCGCACGCTCTACTGCCACATGCAGAGCGGCGGGATGACCGTCAGCGTCGGCTCGGTCGTCACCTGCGGCCAGCCGATCGGCCGCTCCGCGTCGAGCGGCTGCAGCACCGGACCGCACCTGCACTTCGGCTACCACGCGAGCGCGACCAGCGCAGCCGACGATCCCTTCCGCGGTGCGTGCGGCGGTCCCGTGTCGGTGTGGACCGATCAGCGCGCGTATCCCGGCACCCCCGGCGCCGCGTGCGCGTGCACGCCGAGCGCCGAGAGCTGCAACGGCCGCGACGACGACTGCGACGGTCGCACCGACGAGGGCGTCACTCGCGCGTGCTCGAGCGCGTGCGGCGCCGGCACCCAGGCG
>JALYRN010001234.1 GCA_030855295.1 Myxococcota bacterium
CTCGAGCGCGCGGCGCAGGAGCACGTAGGTCGTCGCGTGATCGGGGTGATCGTCGATCGGATGCGAGACGTAGACGTCGCTCGGCCGATCGCGCTCCAGCAGGTGCACGAGATCGTCGATCGCGCCCTGCGCCGTGTACGTCCCGGGCGATCCGGCGCGCCTCGTGTGCACGTCGGCGCCGCCCTCACCGCGCGCCCCGTAGGTCACGGCGCCCTCACCGCACGTGCCGTCGCGCCGCGTGCGAGGCAGCGGCGAGAGCGGCTCCGAGCCGAGCGCATCGAGCCATCCGTCGGGATACCCGAGGAAGCGCAGCTGCCGCTCGGGGAGCCCGAGCACTTCCATCGCCGCGACCGCCTCGTCCTGCCGTCGCCAGCCGTCGCGACCGCAGCCGAGGTCGCCGTTCGTCATCACGTGGACGAAGATCGGACGGCGCGCGCGCACCGCGCTCGCGATGATCTCCGCGGCCATCAGCGACTCGTCGTCGGGGTGAGGCGCGAGCACCCAGAGCGGCGGAACGACCACCGACGGCGTGTTGGCCGGCGGCGCGCTCGATCCCGCTCCGGTGCCGCAGCCTGCGAGCGCCGCGATCAGCGCAGCGCACCCTCGGGCCCACCGCCATCGACTCGTCACGGCGCGTCTCCTCCTCGCCTCGACGGGGACCCTTCGGTTCAGGCGGGCACGGCGATCCGGACCCGCACCTCGGGCTTGATCCGCAGCGTGCCCATCATCGCGCTGTACGGGGTGATGCCGAAGTCGGGCTGATGCAGCGTCACTTCCGTCACCCAGCGATCGCCCTCGCGCGCGACCCGCGCCTCGATCTCGCACCGGCGCCCGTGCAGCTCGAGCGCGCCGCGCACCACGAGCGCCTCGCCGCTCGCCTCGACCGCGCTCGACGTGAACCGGATCTCACGCCAGCGCGAGACCTCGAGGACATCGCTCGCGATGTTCGACTCGATCTTCTTCTTGTCGCGATCCGACAGCGAGCCCGGGCTCGGGGCGCCGTCCTTGCACGCGTGCAGCACGCGCAGGCTGGCCGGATCCCAGGTCCCCTCGACGCGCGTGCGCCCCTCGTCGACCTCGACCGAGAAGCGCGCCACTTCGATCTCGAGGTCGTGCGCCATTGCCGAGAGCAGGCCTTCCTTGAACGTGAAGACCCGACACTCGGCGTCGTCCTGCGTGAAGCGCGGCATCGCCGCCGAGATATCGGAACGCCGCACGCCCTGCAACCGGAGCGCGCGCCGCCGCGTCGCAGCGATCTCGCGGCGCGGCCCTCACGGCGCGACGCGCGCTCGCCGGCCTCGCCCGCGTCGTTCGCGGCGGAGCCGGCGGCAATCGCGGTGAGCGCGCGCGCGGTCTGCACGCCGACGTCGAAGACGTGGCCGTCGACCGCGAGGTCCCCGCACTCGTACCAGCTCACGAGCCGGCGCCCGAGGTCGTCGACGTCGAGCCGATCACGGTGCGCGAGCGACGCCATCAGCGCGAGCTGGTGCGCGCCGTCGTCGGAGTACGTGCCCGGCGGGATGCTCTGGTGGCTCCGCCGAAAGCCCGCAGGCGGCTCCATCTCGAGCTCGTTCGAGCCAGGGATCTCGTCGGGCCCGTGGAACTCGTAGGGAACGCCGAGCGCATCTCCGACCAGCGCGCCGATCAGCCCGCCCTCCGCCCGCGCGCGTCGGTCGCTCATGCGCCGCCCTCCTCCTCGCCGGCACCGCACCGGACCGGCTGGCCGGCGTCGTCGCACGATGCTGCTCGGAGCACGCGCCGGCAAGCTCAGGGAGCCTCTGCGACCTCGGGCGGACGCAGCCCGCCCAGCCAGCAGCGGTCGCACTCGAGCGATCTCGGCTCGCGCATGCCGATCGCGTCGCCCAGCGCGTCCCGCGCGAAGGCGCTCCCGCTGCGCACGATCACGCGATGCCGAGGAGCCCAGCGCAGCCGCACCTCGAGGGTCGCCGGCCGCGCCACGCGCATCCACTCTCGATCCCACGCGCTCGCGCGCGATCGCGTCAGCACGTTCCAGCCGCGGAACGCGCCGTCGGCGAGCCAGCGGACGTAGACGGCGCTGCCGCTCCACGACGCGCGCGACGCGCCGTCGTCCGACACCGAGAGCGCGTGATCGGCGTCGACGATCAGCGCGAGCCCGCCG
>JALYRN010001235.1 GCA_030855295.1 Myxococcota bacterium
GCCGGCGATGCCACGCTCGGCGGGGGCGCCACGATCGCGCTCGGCGTCGCGGTCGCGACCATCATCCGCGCGGATCGCGCAGGGAGCACCGGCAGCTCGGCCGAGACCTCGGTGGGGCTCTCGTCGTCGTCGCGCTCGTCGAGCACGTTGCGGTGCACGCTGCTCGACGGGTGCGAAGGCTCGGGCGTCGTGAGCGGGGTCGCCGCGAGCGGCGCGAGGCTCGCCGCAGCCGGACGCGCCGCGCGCTCGGTCGGCAGGGCGCTGGCCCCGTTGGAGGCGGTGGGCTCTTCCTCGCTGACCGGCGGCGGCGACTCGTCCTCGAACTGCAGCTCGCCCGAGTTCAGCGTGTACACGTCGACGACGCCGCCGGTCTGCGTGATCGCCGGCTCGAGCGGCTGCTCCTCGGACTTCGCGCGCTCCTGCTGCTCGAGCCCCGCGACGCGGAGCTGCTCGGCGCGCAGCACCCGCGAGACCTCGTGCGGCAGCTCGTGACGCTCCTGGTCGAGCGCATCGCTCATCACGTTCACGAGCAGGTCCGCGATGTGCGCGCTGTCGATGCCCGCGGCGCGCGAGAGCGCGCGCACCAGCGAGCGTCGCAGCTCCTTCGCGTTCGGGAAGCGGTCGTCGGGATCGAGCGCGAGCGCGCGCATCACCACCGCGTCGAGCTCGGGCGTGAGCTCGCTGACGTAGCGGCTCGGCGCGAGGATCGTCGGCTTGCGCACCTGCATCAGGATCTCGAACTCGGTGCGCCCGGTGAAGAGCCGCCGCATCGTCAGCAGCTCCCAGAGCACGATGCCGAGCGCGTAGACGTCGGTGCGGCGATCGACCTTGCCCGTGGTCGCCTGCTCGGGCGCCATGTAGCGCACCTTGCCCTTGATCGAGCGGGTGTTGGACTGGTGACGATCGAGCTTCGCCTTCGCGATGCCGAAGTCGATCAGCTTCACGTGCCCCTTGTGCGAGAGCAGGATGTTCTGCGGGCTCACGTCGCGGTGCACGAGGTTGAGGAGCTGACCGTCCTCGCCGGTCGTCTCGTGCGCCGCGTGGAGCCCCTCGGCGACGCGCGCACAGATCGCCACCGCGACCGTGGGCGACAGGCGCCGCTTCGATCGCCCGAGCGAGCGCATCAGCTGCGCGAGCGAGCAGCCGTGCACGTACTCCATCACGAGGTAGTAGGTGCCCGCGGTCTCGCCGAGCTCCTCGACGTGCACCACGTTCGGATGATCGATGCGCGACGTCAGCTTCGCCTCGTCGACGAACATCCGGTTGAGCCCGGAGTCCTCCGAGAGCCGCGGGTGCACGACCTTGATCGCCACCAGACGCGAGAACCCCGCCGCGCCGTTCCGGCGCGCCAGGTACAGCGATGCCATGCCGCCCGTCCGGAGGTGGGCGAGGATCGTGTAGCTCCCGATGACTTCGCCGACCTGGAACACGACGCAGGCGCCAGCCCGACCTCCAGGCTACGGCGGATCGCCCGCCCGGATCAAACGCGCGTACGCCTCCGGGGCGAGCACTCCTGCCGACTCAAAGGCTGTCTAGAAATCGGCTCGCCCGCTCCGGGCGCTTCCGTCCGCGCGCCGGGCGCGCTCCCGTACGCGCCCTCCGGGGCGAGCACTCCTGCCGTCACCGGACCGTGATCGCGCCCGGGCCGAGGTTTCCCACGAAGGGCTCGTCGCTCCCGATCGAGACCCCGATCCCGATCGCGACTCCACCGGCGACGACGATCCCCACGAGCGCCCAGAAGACCGGGGACTCCCACCACTGCTCGCCGTCGCCCTCCGGCGCGGTGGCCGTCGGCGCGGCGGCGGGCCGTGCGTCGGGCACGCGGAGGTCGAGGCGGAGGCGCTCGCCCTCGTAGAGACGAAAGTCCTCGCGCACCAGCTCGTCGCCGCCGCGCTCGACCACGACGGAGTGTCGACCGGGATCCAGCGGACGCTCTCCGTCGCGCTCCCCGGGAGAGAGCAGCGTCTCGTCGAGCCGCACGCGATCATCCCGCAGGACCGTCCCGAGCAAGCGCAGCACGAGCCGCGGGACGCGGGGCTCGAGCGCGAGCAGGGCGCGCCGGGCGGCCTCCCGGAGCGTCTCGGGCGCGTCGTCGCCCCGCTCGATCAAGCGCCGGTACGACTCGGCGGCGGACGTCAGC
>JALYRN010001236.1 GCA_030855295.1 Myxococcota bacterium
GCCTCGCGCCCCGGCTCGGCGATGCGATCGATCTCGAGCTCCGCGCGCGCCGCGCGATCGGCGGTGCGCGATGAACGCCCGCGTCCTGCCGCTCCTGCTCGCGCTCGTGCTCGCGGCTGCGCCCGCGTCCGCGCAGTTCGTCCGCACGCCGTACCTGCAGACCCCGACCGAGACCTCGATCGTCGTCGCCTGGCGCAGCACCGCGGCGCAGACCTCGGCCGTGTGCTGGGGCGCGTCGCCGAGCGCGCTGACGAACCGCGCCGGCAGCGCCGCGAGCACGACCGATCACGCGGTGTCGATCACCGGACTGACCGCCGACACGCAGTACTACTACTCGGTCGCGTCGCCCTCGTGCCCGCCTGCGACCGCCGGCGACGCGCGCGACACGTTCCGCACCGCGCCTCCGCGCGGCAGCGAGCGACCGTTCCGCATGTGGGTCGTCGGCGACTCGGGGACGGGCGGTACGCGCCAGCGCGCCGTGCAGTCCGCGATGCTCGCGGCGACCACCGATCGCCGCCCCGATCTCTTCCTGCACATGGGAGACATGGCGTACTCGAGCGGCACGACCACCGAGTTCACCACGCGGTTCTTCGACATCTACGCCGACGTCCTGCGGCAGACGCCGTGCTGGCCGACGATGGGCAACCACGAGGGCGCGAGCTCCGACTCCGGCACCGAGACCGGCCCGTACTACGAGGGCTACGTGCTGCCGACCGACGGACGCGCCGGCGGCCTCGCGTCCGGCACCGAGGCCTACTACTCGTTCGACTGGGCCAACGTGCACTTCGTCGTGCTCGACTCGCACGACAGCCCGCGCGGCACGACCGGCGCGATGCTCACGTGGCTCGCGGAGGACCTCGCGGCCGCCGACGCGACGTGGCTCGTGGTCTACTTCCACCACCCTCCCTACACCGACGGATCGCACGACTCGGATCGCGAGGGACAGCTGATCGACATGCGCCAGAACGCGCTGCCGATCCTCGAGGCGCACGGCGTCGATCTCGTGCTCGGCGGCCACTCGCACATCTACGAGCGCAGCTACCTGCTGCGCGGCGCCTACGACACGCCGACCACGCTGAGCGGCCACGTCGCCGACATGGGCGATGGCCGGCTCGACGGCGACGGCGCCTATCGCAGCGGCGTCGACGGCACCGTCTACATCGTCGCGGGCCACGGCGGCGCGGGCACCAGCGGCAGCGCCGCGCATCCGGTCATGTACTTCAGCGAGGTCGACCACGGCAGCTGCCTGATCGACGTCGACGGCGACGTGATGCACCTGCGCAACATCCGCTGGGACGGCGAGGAGACCGATCACCTCACGCTCGTGAAGCGCGACGGAATCTTCCTCGCGCGACCGATGGCCGGCGAGCGCTACCTCGCGGGCTCGACGGTGTCGATCGCGTGGTCGAGCATCGGACCGATCGCGAGCGTGACGCTCGAGTCGTCGCTCGACGGCGGCGCGACCTGGTCGGTGCTCGCGGATGGCACCGAGAACGACGGGCTCTTCGACTGGGCCACCCCGCGCCGTGCGACCGAGCTCGCGCGCGTGCGCATCCGCGACGCGGGCGACGCGGCGATCATGGACGAGAGCGGCGACTTCGCGCTCTCGTCCGAGGCGCGCGTGACGGTCGTCGGCTTCGGCGACACCTGGGAGTACTCCGACGACGGCACCGATCACGGCGACGCGTGGCGGGCCGGCGAGGGGGGGCCGTGGAGCGAGGGCCGCGCCCAACTCGGCTACGGCGACGGCGACGAGGCGACCGTGTTGAACGACGCGTCGCCGAACGTCCCGACCGTGTACTTCCGCCGCCGGTTCGAGCTGACCAGCGAGGCCACGTACGCGCGCATCCGCGCCATCTACGACGACGGCATCGCGGTCTGGGTCAACGGCCAGCTCGTGACGCAGGCGAACGTCGACGAGCTCGGCTTCGCCGCGTTCGCGTCGGGCGGCTCCGAGGACAACGCATCGCTCGACACCACGCTCGATCTCGCGGCCGGCAACCCGTTCGTCGTCGGCGAGAACTGGATCGCCGCCGTCGCGAAGCAGTCGAGCGCGACCTCGAGCGATCTCTCGTTCGACCTCGAGCTCGAGCTCGGCGTCCGCGTGATGCTCGACCCCGACGTGGACGGCGGGGTCG
>JALYRN010001237.1 GCA_030855295.1 Myxococcota bacterium
CGGCTCGGGCGGACGGGCCTGGTCGTCGCGAGCACGCTGTTCGCGCTGATCGCGGTCGAGCTCGCGCTGCGCGCGATCGGCAGGCCGCCCGAGCGGTTCGCGCGCACGGCGTCGATCGAGAGCGCGGACAAGCGCGCTGCGATCGATCTCTATCCGGACGATCCGCGCGGCTACTTCCCGCTCGATCTGCGCGAGGAGAGCGCGCGCGAGGCGCAGCGCGCGCGCGGGCTCGAGGGCGCGATGGATCACTGGCAGCGCGCGCCGTTCGGGGTGTCCTTCGACTACACGCCGGAGCTCTGCCGCGGCGTGGCGATCCCTCCTCGGGGGGAGGCGGGCGCGCGCGTGGTCGTGATCGGCGACTCGTTCACCGAGGGCCAAGGCGTGCGAGAGGAGGACACCTTCGTCGCGGCGCTCGATCGGCGCATCGAGGGCGCGCAGCTGATCAACTGCGGCCGTCGCGGCTACGACTTCCCCGCGCTGTCCGCGTGGTTCGAGCGCCACCTCGCGCTGGAGCCCGACGTGGTGGTCTACGCGATGCTGCTGAACGACCCCGAGCAGTCGGAGAGCTTCCACGCGCGGCAGGCGTACCTCGACGACTGGATCCTCGATCGGCGGCGGATGGTCGACGGCGACGGCGCGCCTCCGCGGTGGCAGCCGTGGCTCTGGGCGCTGCTGCACGATCGCCTCGAGGGCATGCGCGTCGGCGCCGCGACCACGCGCTGGTACCAGGAGATGGTCGAGGCGCCCAACGCGGAGGGCTGGGCCGCCACGCTCGATCGCATCGAGGCGATGCGCGACGCGATGCGCGCCCGCGGCGGCGCGTTCGTCGTCGTGCTCTGGCCGCTGATGATCGACCTCGACGGCGCGTATCCGTTCACCGAGACGCACGGCACGATCGTGCGAGCGCTCGAGTCGCGCGACATCACCGTGCACGACGCGCTGCCGGCGTTCGTCGGCCGCGACGAGGAGTCGCTGTGGGTGCACCCCGCGGACCGCCATCCGAACGAGCTCGCGCACGCGATCTTCGCGGACGCGATCGAGGGCACGGTGCGGGCGGCGGTCGACCTCACGGGGTCGCGCTGATCGGCTACCCTCGCGCGATGTCGAAGACACTCGCTCTGCGCGCGCTCGGAGCGCTCCTCGCCGCGGTCGTCGCGCTGTCGTCGTCCGTCGCGCTCGCGGACGCGGTCGGCCCGCCGCCCGAGTCGTGTCCGCCGGGATCGACCCCGCAGTCGTCGCACGCCGGGCCGCTCTGCGTGCCGCTCGGTGAGTGCTCGAGCTCGACGGAGTGCAGCGCGGGCGCGACCTGCGAGGCCGTGTCGCAGTGCGTCGAGACGCGCGACTGTGGCGGGCTGCGGCCGCCGGACAGCGGACCGTGCACGGTCGACCACGTGGTCGGCGCGTGCGGTGAGGGCAGCACGTGCGCGGTGGGCACGTGCCGCACGCGTCGTGTCTGCACGACCGCGTCGGCGAGCTCGGATGGCGGCTGCAGCTGTCGCGTCGCGGGCGCGCCGAGCGGCCCGAGCCCGCTCGCGGTGGCGGCGATGCTGGTGGGAGGGCTCGCCGTCGGCGCGCGCTCGCGTCGTCGCGCGGGCTCCCGCGCCCGCCACCACGACGCATTCTGAGCCGCCGCGCGCACCACGCGGTCTTCCCGCGATCCTCGACCTCCGCGGCCCGGCCGCGCTACCGTCCCGCCGCAGAGGGGATCCCCATGCACTTCACACGCATCTCGCTCGTCGTCGCCGCGCTGCTCGCCACCGCTTGCGGCCCGAACATCGGACTCACGGAGCGCGGCACGACCGTGCAGCGCGTCGAGCGCGGCGGGCTGCCCGATGGATGTCGGCTGGTCGGCGACGTCGCGATCGGAATCCCGCCCGACGCGGGCCGGCCGCGCACCGAAGAGCAGCTCGCGATGCTGATGCGCAACAAGGCCGGTGAGCTCGGCGCGAACCACGTGATCGTGGAGTTCAGCGAGCCGCGCGGCACCGGCGCCGGCGCGCACTTCGTCGGCAGCGGGACCGCGTACGCGTGCGACGAGAGCGCGGTCCGGCCGCCTCCGGCGGAGCCCGCCGCGGCCGACGACGAGACGACGTCCGGCGACGAGGCCGCGCTCGCCGAGTGACGCGCCGAGCCGCAT
>JALYRN010000327.1 GCA_030855295.1 Myxococcota bacterium
CGGCCGCGCGCGTCTTCGGCAGCCGCCTCACCGCGCTGGTGATGACCGGCATGGGCCGCGACGGAGCCATCGGCGCGCGCGCCGTCAAAGCCGCCGGAGGGCGGGTGCTGGTACAAGACCGCGCGACGAGCGTCGTGTGGGGCATGCCCCGCGCCGTCTCCGAAGCTGGCCTCGCCGACAAGGAGCTCGCTCTCGACGAGCCACCTCCGCCGCCGTGCTTGCCGACACCGGTCCGGGCGCCGACCTCGTGCGCGTCGTTCGAGCCAGGCCCGTCGACGTTGCTCAGCGAGGAGATCGTCTCGGCGGCGCCCGGCGCGTACGTCGAGCGGCTCGACGCCACGCCGCACCGCGGCGGCGCGGCCGTCGTGTTCCGCGTCCGGGTCGCGGATCGGATCGAAGCGCGGCTGCACCGGATCGATGCGTCGGGGCGCGCCCTCGGTCCTGCGATCCCGATCGCGCAGGCGCCCATGTCGACGAGCAGCCTCGTCGAGCAGCCGAGCGTGATCGGCGAGTGCGAGCTCGCGGTGCTGGTGGGGCTCCACACCGCCAGGCGCGACCCGTCGCGCAGCGACTCCCAGTGCCGGCTCGTGCAGCTCGACGAGGCGGGCATGATGCGCGCGACGGACATCGAGGGCGCGCCGGTGTGCTGGAATCTGCGGCCCGAGCCCGAGGGGATCTCGTGGCTCTCGCTGCCGCTGGGTGAGCCGGTCGAGATCGTGCGTGCGGACGCCGACGGAGCTCGCGTCGACGCGTCGTACCTCGCCGTCGACGACCTGGTCATCGGGCAGTCGGAGCGCCTCGCGCTCGAGGGCGATCGGATCGGGGTCGTGGTCGCGGACCGTGATCGCGACGGCCACGCGATCGCGATCGTCGAGGACGGCCGAGAGATCGCGCGCGAGCCGCTCCCGGGTGGCCGCATGGGACTCGGGCTCGTGTGGAGCGTCGAGGGCCCTGGCCGGCTCTGGATCGCGTGGCGGGATCGCGAAGGCACCATGCGCGCGGCCCCCGTGCGGGACGACGGCTCGATCGGCGAGGTGATCGAGCTCGGCCCCGGAGCCGCCGAGCGGCGGCGAGAGCCATCGATCGGCGCGATCGCGTCGACCCTGCGACCTCGGATGTGCAGGCGTCCGCCGACCCAATCGGACGCGAGGATCACCGTGCGAGAGTAGTTCCATAGTCGCAGGGGCGCTCGGCACGCGAGCGCCGCCTCGAGTCTCACCCGCGCGCAAGCGAGTCGGCCCGAGTAGGCCCACCGACGAGGATCCAGAGAGCGCCGGCGCGCACGAGCTCGATTACATCGTATCGGTGCGCCGTGCGATCGAGGGAGCACTGGAGGCACGCCGGGCGGGCATCGGCGGCTCTTTCCACAGGAACGCGGTCAAGCCTGCTTCACAGCCGAAATGGGCGACATCCAGCCCCGTCAGTTCGAAACGGCGATCGACGTCTTGCCGCGGGGGCGTGGGCCCTCGTACAAGGAGGAAGAGGATGTCCCGGCTACCGATCGTTCCCGCCGTTGACGCCGTTGCCACGCTCTCCGCGGAGTACCGCGAGCAGACGGACGACGAGCACAAGAAGGCGTGGGGGCAGTTCTTCACGAGTCAGACGATCGCGACCTTCATGGCGTCGCTGCTACGAGCGCCCTCCCGCCGCGAGGTGCGTGTGCTCGACGCAGGAGCGGGCACAGGCGTGCTCGGCATCGCCGTCGCCGAGGCGCTCATCACGACGCACGGCTCTCGGGTGCATCTCGTCGCAGTGGAGAAGGAGGCGGGCGCCCTCGCCGCGCTCCGCGAAGCTGTATCGGCGGCTTACGCTCGGCTTGGCTCGGCTTCGCTGCACGTCGAGGTCATCGCCGGCGATTTCCTCGACCTCGATCGGCCGCAACTGGGGAGCGCCCCGCTCGCTAGCTTCGACTACGCCATCGCGAATCCACCGTACTTCAAGATGTCCCCCAACGACGATCGGGGCGGCGATGCACCGAACATCTACGCGCGGTTCATGGAGGTCTCAGCGCGGATGCTGCGCGAAGATGGAGATCTCTGCTTCATCATCCCGAGAAGCTTCGCGGCCGGATACTACTTCCGACCGTTCCGACGACGCTTCTCCGCGGCCATGCGCCTCGACCATGTGCATCTCTTCGACTCGAGGCGCGACGCGTTCCGTGATGACGGCGTACTCCAAGAAAACATCATCGTCCTTTACAGTCGGAGCCGGAAGGATAAGGCGACGGTACGCATCTCGTGCTCGACGGGCGAACGCGATCTTGGCGAACGGTTCGTGCACGACGTGGCGCGCGCGCGCGTGCTCTCGACGAGCGATCCGAACGCCGTGCTCTACCTCCCGGCGAACGCTCGCGACCTTCGCGTGATGGAGACGTTCGCCTCCTGGCACGACTCGCTCGCGAGCTATGGGCTGGACGTGTCCACGGGGCCCGTCGTCCCGTTTCGCGCCGAGGAGTTCCTTCGCACCGAGCCGTCGAAGACGACGGCACCGATGCTGTGGCTGCAACACGTACTTCCCGGCCGCGTCGAGTGGCCCCTCGCCGCCGGGTTCCGCAAGCCCGAGCACATCGAGCGCGCGGCCCCGGAGAAGCTGCTCGTGAAGAACCGGACGTACGTGCTGCTGCGGCGCTTCTCAGCCAAGGAGGATGCGCGCAGGCTCGTGTCAGCGCCCTACCTGCGGGACTCGATCCGGGCGCCCTTGCTCGGGCTTGAGAACCACGTGAACTTCATCCATCGGAAGCGAGGCGAGCTTGCGACAACCGAGGCGCAGGCACTCTCAGCACTCCTCAATTCCGCGCTGTTCGACGCGTACTTCCGCATCTCGAACGGCAACACGCAGGTGAGCGCGACCGAGCTTCGCGCGCTGCCTCTGCCTCCCGCATCGGTGCTCGAAGCGGTGGTGGCCCATCTTGCGCAAGGCGCGACACAGGACGCTGCGGTGACCGAGGTGCTCGGTGAAATCTGACGGCAAGAGGCTCGACGAAGCGAAGGAGATCCTGGCGGCGCTGGGCATGCCGAAGCCACAACAGAACCCGAACGCGATCTACACCTTCGTAGCCTTCGCGAACGTCGGCCCGCGGACCTCGTGGGCGGAGGCGAGCGCGCCAAGGCTCACGCCGCATGACGTGATCGCATTCGCGAATACCGAGTACGGCAAGGCGTACGCGGAGAACACGCGCGAGACCATCAGGCGCCAAGCGATCCATCAGTTCGTTCAGGGCGGGATTCTGATGCGCAACCCCGATGAGCCGGGCCTCGCGACGAACAGTCCTCGTACGCACTACGCGCTCACGTCGGAGGTGCTCGACACCATCCGCGCGTTCGGTACGCCCGGCTTCGTCGCTGCCGCCGCGAAGTTCTTGACGGATGCAGGCGGCGGACTGGCGGTCCGTTACGCGAAGGCACGCACCTCAGCGAACGTCATCGTGAACCTCGACGGCGAGGAGATCGCGCTCTCACCCGGTGCGCACAACCGGCTGCACCAGCAGATCATCGAGCAGTTCCGACCGACCTTCGCCCCGGGAGCCCGCGTGCTCTACCTTGGGGACACGGACCACAAGTCGAAACGCGTCGACGATGAACGCTTGGCTGCGATCGGTGTTCCGGTCACGAAGCACGACAAGCTTCCCGACGTTGTTCTGCACGACGAGAGGCGCGGATGGCTCTTCCTGATCGAGGCCGTCACGACGCACGGCCCGGTGAGCGCGAAGCGCCACATGGAGCTTGAAAGCGCGCTTGCAGCGTCGGCGGTGGGGCGGGTATACGTCTCGGCGTTCCCGTCGTTCCGCGAGTTCAAGAAGTACGCGCATGAGATCGCGTGGGAGACCGAGGTCTGGATCGCCGATGCGCCCGACCACATGCTCCACTTCAACGGCGATCGTTTCTTCGGACCTCGGACCTAGGCGCATGGACCGATCGACGTTCACAGGCTCGCTGCCCGCGAACGACGGAACGCTGCTGACGCCGAAGCACGATCCGAACGGGCCGATGCTCGCGACGTATCGATCGGTCCTCACGCCCGAGATGTCGTCGAGCCTAGAGGCTTTCATCGCGTCGGGGCGCTACGAGGGCCTTGTCCGCATGAAGGGCCTCTTCTCGGTCCTTGCTGGTCGCTGATCCGGTCATCGAGCACGTGGATCGAGGATCCGGGAGGCCGTTCCGAGGGTCAAGCACCGCGTGGAGACGGCGGGCGGAAGCCAGGCGGCGCATCGTGCGGCGCTCCGCCGCACATCAGGCGCAGGTCTCCCTCCGGCACGCGCTCTCGCACGGTCGTTCAGGGGCCGAAGTCGAAGTCGCTCTGCGACCCTCGCGATCCCAGTGGAACTGGATGCGGATGCGGCCGTGCTCGTCGGTCCAGATCTCTTCGTCGGCAGGGCCGACGACGGTCGCGCTCTGGATGCCGTGGATGCGCGGCTTGCGCGTCTGGAGGGCAGGGCGGTAGGGGACCGAGGAGGGGATGCAGACGAACTCGTTCTCGTACTCGAGCGTGCTGTCGCCCTCCTGCGCCTGCGGCGCGTCGCCGGCGTGGGTGTCGCGGCCGCGGTGACGGACGCTGACGAGGAGGTACTCGCCGTCGAGCGCGGTGTCGGGGTGGCCCGAGAGGGTGAAGACAGTGCCGACCGTGAAGCCGGTGACGGCGCCCCCGCCGCGGTACTCGAACGTCGAGAGCGCCTGCCGCTCGCGGCCACGCTGCACGCGCGCGGCGATGTCGCGCTTCTTGTACGCCTTGTCGTTCTTGTCGTATCCGCCGATCGTGCTGGCGCTCGCGTGGAGGTAGTGCTCGCGCGCGCGGTCGTGCGCGTCACGACTGCGCTGCTCTTCGGAGAAGGGGAGTGTGTGAGAGGTCCAGTCGAAGTCTGCGACCGTGAGGCTGGTGGCTGGTGGGCCCGAGTCGGTCGGACGCGGCGAAGTGATATGCAGGCTCGGCACCCGCGATGTCGCCGCCGCGGTGCGCGACGAAAGGGACGTCGCTCGCGGTCGGGAGCAGGAAGCTCGGCGCGAAGCTCGCGTTGTCGTCGATGACGACGAGCTCTTCCTTCTCGCCGGACTGATCGAAGAAGTAGGTGAGGCCTTCTTCCTCGCAGAGACGGTGGAAGAAATCGAGCGCGGTCTCGCGGTACTGCACGCAGTACTCGCGCTGGACGTAGGTGGCGTTGGCCTCGAGGCGGAGCGTGCGGCCGTACTCGCTCAGATACTGGCCGAGGAAGGCGTCGATGATCTCGAGCGCGGTGAGCGACTGGAAGATGCGGCTGTCCTCGACGTGGCGCAGGACGTCGAGCGCAGGGACGATCTCGATCGACGTGACGAGGTGGCGATCGCTGCGCTGGCCGTGGTCGACGCGCGAGACGAGGCCGTGGACGCTGCGGCTCGTCTCGTCGCCGCGGCTGATGCGCAGGCGACAGTCCTGGCCGAGCAGGTTCGCCGGGAGGGCGTCGACGTCCTCGGTGATCAGCGAGAGGCGGATGCGGTACGGCGCGCCGAGCTGCTCGTCGATCTCGACCTCGCGCACGCGCCAGCCGGCGTCGCGCTCGGCGGCGCACTCGAAGTCGTACTCGACGCGCGACTGGTCGGCCTCGCCGGTGATCGCTTCGATGATCGACTCGCCCGCCTCGACCAACGCCTCGCCGGCCTCGTAGGCGCTCGCGGCGATCGCCACCGCCTGCTGGGCGACGCCGAGGACCTGACGGATGGCGGGGTCGGCGTCGGCGAGGCCGGCGATCTGGTCCACCGCGCCGAGGCCCTCGAGCGTGCCGCCGAGCGCTTCGCCGACGCTCGGATCGGCGGCGCCGCCCTCGGCGAGGTCGGACGCGCCCTGCGCGACTTGTACGACCCGCTCGATGACCTCCTGCGCGACCTCGAGTCCCTCTTGGACGTCCTCGCCGCTGTGGTCCGCGTCCGGTGCGTCGGGATGGTGGGGGGCCGGGACGTCGTGCGGGTCGCGGTCGTCGGGCATGCGCGGCCCTCATCGCGTCGAGCGCGAGGGCGTTGCGCGTCTGAGACTGTCCGAGAACCGGCTCCGACCGGTCAGCGAAACGCGTAGCCGAGGTAGAGGCCCCAGCGGACGTAGTGGTCGGTGACGCCGCTGCCGATGCCGCCGACGACGTCGCCGCTGGCGTCGACGGGCCAGGGCTCCCAGAGGGCGTTGTCCATGTACTGCTGGTCGGGCGGGATGTCGGGGCAGCCGCTCGGCGTGGCGCAGCCGACCTGACCGCGGAAGTCGGTCGTGAACTGGAAGTACTCGAAGCGCAGCGCGGCGAACGCGCCCTCGGCCAGCCAGGTCGCCTCGTGGCGCAGCTCGAGACCGAGGAGGAAGCCGCTCGCGGGGCCCGTGTCGACGCCCCAGACCTCGCGGGTCTTCGCGCCGATCTGCAGGCCCGGGCGGTAGTCGATGCGCGCCGCGACGACGAAGAGATCGGGCACCGGCGCGACCTCGAAGCCGCCGCCGATCGCGAGGTACTGGTACTCCATCGGCGGGATGATCGAGTCGAAGTCGATCAGCTGCAGCGCCGCGGTGTCGAGCGTGAAGGTCGACATGCCCCAGAGGGCCTCGAGGAAGATCTGGAAGTCGCCGCGGCGCTCGCCGAAGCGATAGCGACCGCGCAGGCCCGCCGAGACGTCCAGCTGGTCGGTGCCGATCTGGATGCGGCCGTCGCCCTGGCACTCCGCGGCGCTGCGTCGACAGCCGTACGACGCGAGGAACGCGGAGTGACGGAAGGAGACGAGCACGCCGAGCCACGGGAAGATCTGATCGCCGAGCGCGCCGGGGTAGAGCTCGGCCTCGACGCCGAGCTCGGCGTGGCCGATGCCGCTCGACGTGTAGCCGCGCGACTCGTCGTAGAGGGTGGTCGCGGGGTCGGGCGCGGGCTGGCCGCGGCGGATCGCGTAGACGGATGCGGTGGTCTGCATCGAGCGCCAGACCGAGCCGCCCGAGAGCGCGAGGCGGAAGGAGTCGAAGCGGCTCGACGCAGGGCGCGCGGGCTCGGGCTCGCCGTCGTCCTCGCCGCCCGGGACCTCGTCGTCGACCTCGCGGCGCTGGTACCAGGGCTCTTCGCCCGCGGGGACCGCGACCGGCACCTGCCGCACGGCGCCCGGTGCGCTCGCTCCAGCGAGC
>JALYRN010001238.1 GCA_030855295.1 Myxococcota bacterium
GCTGTCGGCGGTGGAATTGGCCAAGGCGTATGGCTGCCGGGTCGTCGCGGCCGTGTCGACGCAGGAGAAGGGCGATGCCGCGCGCAGGTCGGGAGCTGACGAGGTGGTCGTTTACCCCCGCGCACCATTCGACAAAGACCAATCCAAGGCTCTGGCGCAAGCGTTCAAGGATGCTGTCGGGCCGAACGGTGCCGACATCGTCTACGACGTGGTCGGCGGCGATTATTCGGAACCGGCCTTGCGCGCGATCGCATGGGAAGGCCGGTTTCTTGTTATCGGCTTTCCCGCTGGGATCGCGAAAATGCCGCTTAACCTGACCTTGCTCAAGAGCTGCGATGTGCGCGGCGTGTTCTGGGGCGCCTTCGCGATGCACGCCGACAATTCGCTCGAGCTCGCGCACGTCGGGCTCGACGGCGCGCTCCGTCATCCCGTGGTGTCGATTCCGCTCGGCCGCTACGGCTCGGGGCACGGCGCGCTGCTGCGCGAGGGCGGCGCCTCGCTCGTGCTGACCTACCCGCGCGAGGGCCCGCCCGGCTTGCGCCGCGGCTACGTCAGCGCGATCACCGACACCGGCGCGCTCGGCCCCGAGCGACGGCTCTCCGAGGACGACGACGCCAACGCCGTCGTGCCCGTGCGCCAGGGCGGCTCGCTCGTGCTGGTGCGTCGCGGCGATGCGCTGGTGCTCGAGCGAGCCGACGTCGACACCCTCGATCACCTCGAGCGCTTCGATCATCCGCCGATCGATGCGAGGCCGATCGCCGCCGCCGTCGCGGACCGGCTGGTGGTCGCGCACGCGAGCGGCGCGAGCCTGCGCGTCGACGACTTCGGCACCGAGCTCACGAGCTTCGAGCGCCACGACGTCGCGCTCCCGATGCCCTCCACGGGGAACGGCACGAGCATCGCCGCGCTCCCCGACGCGCTGGTGATCGCGCTCACGCTGCTCGACGGAGCCCGGACCTTCCCGTGGCTCGTGCGCATCGAGTGCCGCGACGAGTGAGTCCTCGGCAGGAGTGCTCGCCCCGGAGGTCGCGTACGGGAGCGCGCGCTTCGCGCGCGGACGGAAGCGACCGGAGCGGGCGAGCCGATTTTAGACAGCCTCTGATCTGATGAGTCGCCCGCATCCACGACGCCGTGCCGCGGCGCGCCGCTCGGCCGTAGACTGCGGCCGGTGCGGACCGTCGACCGATATCGGATCGAGGCCGAGCTCGACTCGGGCGGGTTCGGGACGGTCTACCGCGCGCGCCACGCGGTGATCGGACGCGTCGTCGCGCTCAAGCTCCTGCATCCGTCGCGCGAGTCGTCGCTCGAGGTGATCGAGCGCTTCCTGCGCGAGGCGCGGATCCTGTCGGCGATCTCGTCGCCGCACGTCGTCCAGGTGATCGACGCCGGGATGACCGAGGATCGGCAGATCTTCCTCGCGATGGAGCTGCTCGAGGGCGAGTCGCTCGCCAAGCGCATCCAGCGCGCCGGTCCCCTCGCGATCCGCGATGCGATCCGCGTCGCGCGCGAGATCGCGATCGGGCTCGCGGCGGCGCACGCCGCCGGCATCGTGCACCGCGATCTCAAGCCGGCGAACGTGTTCCTGGCGCGCACCCCGGACGGCCGCG
Source organism: Myxococcota bacterium (assembly GCA_030855295.1). GTDB lineage: Bacteria > Myxococcota_A > Polyangia > Polyangiales > Sandaracinaceae > Sandaracinus. The sequence continues at coordinate 1,608 of JALYRN010001238.1, forward strand.
AGATCGCGAAGGTGCTCGACTTCGGCATCAGCAAGTCGCGCGGGCGCGGCGGCGAGAGCGTGATCACGATGACCGGCGCCGTGCTCGGGACGCCGCACTACATGGCGCCCGAGCAGCTGCACGGCGCGCGCGACGTCGACGGGCGCGCCGACCTCTACGCGCTCGCGGTCTGCCTGTACGAGATGCTCTCGGGACAGCTGCCGTACGAGGCGAGCAGCCTCGAGAGCCTGATCTCGCAGCGCCTCTCGGAGCCGCATCGCCCGCTCTCGGAGCGCTCGGTGCGCCTTCCGGACGCGCTGATCTCACTAGTGGATCGAGGCCTGGCGCGCGATCCCGACGCGCGCTTCCGCAGCGCCATCGAGATGGAGGCCGCGCTCGCCGGCATCGAGGGCGGCTCGCTGCCGGCGACGACACCTCCGCAGCGTTCGGTGGTCGAGCCCCCCGTGTCCGCCTCCCCGGTGGCGACCGCGCCGGTCGCGACCACGCCCTCGGCGCGGGCTCCGAGCCCGACCGAGCCGAGCGGCAGCGG
>JALYRN010000328.1 GCA_030855295.1 Myxococcota bacterium
CTCCGGGCGCTTCCGTCCGCGCGCGCGGCGCGCGCTCCCGTACGCGCCCTCCGGGGCGAGCACTCCTGCAGGCTGCAGCGCGCGCTCCCGTCCGCGCCCTCCGGGGCGAGCACTCCTGCTGGGGGTCAGGGACCGGTCGTGCGCGCGGTGGTCACGAACAGCGTCGCGGCGACCTCTTCGCCGCGCGCGTGCCCGCCGATCCACACGTCGTACTGCCCGGCGCGCGGCTGGTAGACGTCGATGACCGGGTTGGTGTTGCGGCCGGGGACCGCGTCGTCGTTGCAGAGGAAGCGCCCGCCGGGCTCGGCCACGATCAGCGTCACGTCGCTCGACGAGCGAACGAACACCCGCAGGAACGCCGCGGCGCCGGAGAAGCGGAGCACGACGTCGGGCCGCGCGTCGACGTAGCCGCGGCATCCGGCGCCGAGCCCCATCGCGGCCGCGTGCAGCGCGCCGCCGCCGCGCGTCGCGAGCTCGAATGGATCGGGCGTGAAGCTCGCGCGCAGCGTGTGCACGCCGGTGCGCGCGTCGCGTCCGCCCCCTCGCAGCCCGTGCTGCGCGAAGGCCGCCGCGGTCGCGCAGAGCACCGCGAGCGCCACCGCTACCCCTGTCAGACGACGCCCCATGTCCCGTTCTTAGGGCCGCGAAGGGCAAACCGAAAGGTGACGCGGCGCGAGCGCTCGTCGGTGGACGTCTCGGCCGGGGTCGGATAGCTCTGCCGCGTGCTGTCGATCGAGGAGGGCGCCGGGCTCGTTCGCTTCGACGTGCGCGTGGTGCCCCGCGCGAGCCGCGACGCGATCGTCGGTGAGCACGACGGCGCGCTGAAGATCGCGCTGACCGCGCCGCCGGTCGAGGGCGAGGCGAACGCAGCGCTGATCGCGCTGCTCGCGAAGAAGCTCGGGGTCGCCAAGCGCGACGTGTCGCTGCTGCGCGGCGAGGCGTCGCGCGCGAAGCGCGTCGAGGTGCGCGGCGTCGACGCGGCCGCGGTGCGCGCGCTCTGCGGCTGACGACCGACGGCTGACGATCAGCGGCCGACGACCTGCCGCTGACGACCTGTCAGGACGCGGTCGCGGTCGACGCACTGCGGACGGACAGATTGTCATCGCGGCCTCCGGCGAGAGCGCGTGAACGCGCGAATTTCCTCAAGAACGCGCGCAATCGGAGCCCTGGCATGCGTGCTGCTCATGACCTCGGCCATGCAGTGGGGACGATTCACGGTCTGGGGAATCGCGGCGACGCTCGGCGTCGGCTGTGTCGCGCTGGCGGCGGATGCGCTGGTCGAGAGCGACCAGGAGCAGATCGCCGAGATGGCGGACGCGCTCGTGGGGCCGCGCGTCGAGCGGCGCACCGACGCAGTGCTCGCGTGGGTCGACCCGACGCGCGTCGAGCTGACGCTGCGCGCGGACGGTGAGACCTCGCGCTTCGGCGAGTACGACGACGATCCGGGCGCGGCGATCCGCGACGCGCTCGAGCCGCTCTCGCGCGGGCCGCTCGACGTGGTGCAGCGCTCGGTGAGCGTCGAGGGCGATCGCGCGCGCGTCGCGCTGCGCGTCCGCAGCGAAGGCGAGATCGTCGACGCGCAGCTCGCGCTCCGCCGCGACGGGCAGTCGTGGCTCCTCGACGAGATCCGCATCCTCGACTGAGTTTTCGGAAGGGGTCATGGATGACCCCTTCCCCCCGTCCGGCAAAGCCGGCCCGGGGCCCCCCATCCCTGAACGCTGCGCGCGGGGCCCCACCCCCACTTGCAATCGTCCACGGCGCTCTCAGGTTCCGGACACGCTCTGATCTGAGTTGACGCCCTTCCGGCGTTCCTGCATTCCGCAGCAGATCCCAATGTTTGCACCCCGCTGACAGAGCCGCGCCGGCCTCTACACCGGGCCTCCTCGCGCGAGCTACAGTGCGCCCGATGCGTCGCGCGGCGGTGATCGGAGCCCTCGCTCTCACGACGACCTGGGCTGCCTGCGACGGCGGCTCGGGGGCGCCGGGCCCGAGCGCCTCGTCCGGGGGCGCCGCGCGGACCAGCGGCGGCGAGGAGCGCCTGCGACGCGCGCGACGCGAGATGGGACTCGCCGAGCTGGCGCTGGAGGACAGCGCCGACGACGAGCTGACGTTCGAGCTCGGCACCGAGCGCCTGCCGCCGATGCCGCACGACGTCGACTCCGAGGGCGAGGCGCTGCGCGAAGGGCTCACGCTCGCGGTGCAGGCGTTCGCGATCGAGCGGCCCGCGCCCGAGCTCGATCTCGATCGCGCCGGATACCAGACCTTCGTCGAGGAGGACTACGCGCGGTGGCTGGCCGAGCGCGGGCAAGCGCTCGGCGTCGCGCGCCGCGCGCTCGCGGCCGCCGAGCGCGGAGAGACCGGCGAGTACGCCGTCGCGTCGGCGGTGATCGGTCTGTTGTTCGCGCGGTTCGCGGAGGCGATCGCGACGATGCCGCTGCCCGTCGCGATCGAGGCGGTCGAGACCGATCGGCTGCGCTTCCGCGATGCGTTCCTGCGCGCGGCGGCGCCGCTCTTCGATCGCGCGGCCGACGCGTTCGGTGCGTGCGCGAGCGCGACCGTGCGCGCCCGCGACGCGACGCTCGGTCCATGGCAGCGCTTCTGCGACGAGCGGCTGGAGCGCGTCCAGGACGCGCCTCGCCCGATCGAGTGACTGCGACTTCAGCGTGTGATCGAGAGCGGGGCGCGGACGATGCGCGGAGTGCGCGCGCCGGTCGTCGTGCCCGCGACCGCGTCCATCCACGGCAGCAGCACGCGGACTTCGTACTCGCCCGGCGCGATCGGTCCGGCGTCGCTGCGCTCCGTCGTCCCGGCGGTCGCGCCGTCGCGCAGCACGATCGTGCGCACGGCCAGCGGCAGCGACGCCGTCAGCGCCCCCTGCGGCTCGAGGAGCACGCGCACCGGCCGACAGTCGACGCCCGCGCGGCACCCGATCGAGCCTCCCGCGAGCCCCGAGATCTCCCAGCGCTCGTCGATGCGCCGCTCGCCGTCCCAGATCGACGGATCGAAGTGCAGCGAGCCCGGGAAGCTGAGCTCGATCGGCGCGCTGCTCACGTTCCGGAACACGACGTCGACGACGCCGTCGGCGCCGCTCTGCAGCGCGCGCGTCGCGATCGTGACGTCGACGACCTCGGTGGTCGGAGGCGCGTCGGCCTCGCCCTCGGCGCGGCAGTGCATCGCCGCCTCGCCGAGCGAGAGATCGACGCCGTGACAGGGATCGTGTGGCCCCGTCGCAGCGGTCGTCGTCGTGGCCACGCTCGCCCCGCCGCAGCCGGCGAGCCCCAGCGCGAGCGTGATCCCAACGATCATCCGAATCCGCATCGTCCCCCCACTGCTCGGCTCGCCCGCTCCGGTCGCTTCCGTACGCGCCCTCCGGGGCGAGCACTCCTGTCGCTCCCGTACGCGCCCTCCGGGGCGAGCACTCCTGTCTGCTCAGACCAGCGAGCGCACCTTCAGCTCCGCGAGCTGCTCCGGCAGCACCGATCCCGGCGCGCCGGTCATCAGATCGCTGCCCTTGCCGGTCTTCGGGAATGCGATCACGTCGCGCAGCGACTCGCTGTCGGTCAGCAGCATCGCGAGGCGATCGAGCCCGAGCGCGATCCCGCCGTGCGGCGGCGCGCCGTGCCGCAGCGCCGAGAGCAGGAAGCCGAACTTCTCGGTCGCCTCCTGCTCGCCGATGCCGAGCACCTCGAAGACCTTCTTCTGCACGTCGGGGTCGTGCAGGCGGATCGAGCCGCCGCCGAGCTCGACGCCGTTGAGCACGAGGTCGTAGCGATGGCAGAGCACCTTGCCGGGATCGGCGTCGAGCAGCGGCACCGACGCGTCGTGCGGCCGCGTGAACGGGTGGTGCGCCGCGACCCATCCGCGCTGGTGCGTCGCGCTCTCCTCCGCGCGCTCGAAGAGCGGCGGATCGACGACCCAGAGCAGGTTCCAGTCTCCGCCGGCACCCACCTGCGGGATCATCCCGAGCTTCTTGCCGAGGTGCAGGCGCAGGTTCGCCATCACCGTGTGCACCATCTGCTCGGGGCCGAACTGGAAGAGCAGCAGATCGCCCTCCTTCGCGCCCGTCGCGTCGTGGACCGCGGCGATGAACTCCTTGGTCGCCGTCTTCGCCATCGGCGACTGCGTCCACTCTGCCACTCCGCCAGCGGACATGGCGCCGACCTTCGCGCGTGCGAGGCCCTTGGCGCCCATCTGCTTCACGAACGCCTCGAGCTTGTCGACCTCGGTGCGCGACATGCCCGCGGCGTGCTCGGCCGGGACGCGGATCGCCTTGACGATCTCCTCCGGCAGATCGCGTCGATACGTGCCGTCCGCGAACTTCTTCGCGATGCCCTCGAGCATGCCGACGCCGCCGCCGCCGTGCGCGATCACGACGTCCGTGAGGTCGACGTGCTCGAGCGCGAAGCGCATGTCCGGCTTGTCGTTGCCGAAGCGGCGCATCGACTCCTCGAAGGGCATCCGCGGGAACACGCCGCCCGGATAGCGCTGCGTGAGATCGACGCCGAGCAGCTCCTTCCAGAGCCGCACCACGAGCTTCTCGATGATCCCGAAGATGTCGTCCTGGTTCACGAACGACATCTCGACGTCGATCTGCGTGAACTCGGGCTGGCGATCGCCGCGCAGATCCTCGTCGCGGAAGCACTTCACGATCTGGATGTAGCGATCGAAGCCGCTGACCATCAGAAGCTGCTTGAAGAGCTGTGGGCTCTCCGCGAGCGCGTAGAACGCGCCGGGGTTGAGGCGCGCCGGCACCAGGAAGTTCCGCGCGCCGCCGGGCGTGTACTTCACGAAGATCGGCGTCTCGACCTCCACGAAGCCGTGCTCGTGGAAGAGGCTGCGCGTGTGCTGGTAGATGCGCGAGCGCGTCATGATGTTGCGCTGCAGGCGCGGCCGACGGAGATCGAGATAGCGGTGCTCGAGCCGCTTCTCCTCGCTGGTCTCGATGTCCTCCTCGATCGGGAAGACGGGCGTCTCGGCCTTGTTGAAGACCGTCGCCTCGGCCGCGACCACTTCGATCGCGCCGGTCGGGATCTTGTCGTTCACGTTGCCGCCGCGCGAGCGCACCTTCGCGCGCACGCCGATCACCCACTCGCCGCGCGAGCGATCGCCGATCTCGAACGCCTCCTTGCTGACCGAGGGATCGAACACGACCTGCGTGATGCCGTCGCGGTCGCGCAGATCGACGAAGATCAGCTCGCCGTGATCGCGCCGCGAGTGCACCCACCCGAAGAGCACGACCTCGCTGCCGACGTCGCCGTCGCGGAGCTGCCCGCACGTATGTGTCCGCTTGAGCTCGTCGATGAAGCGCGCCACCAGAGTCCTCCTCCGAACAAGAAAGGGCCCGGAGGCTAGCACGCGCTCTCACGCGGCGATCGAGCGTCGAGACCGACGGATCAGCAGGCCGTCGTCGCGTCGCAGGCGCTGCTCCACGTGCAGCCCGAGACGCCGCCGGGAGGGAGGCAGAACTGCCAGCCCGTGAGATCGCCCGAGGTGCGCGTGCAGCAGCGGTAGTTGTTCCCGGGCGTCGTCGTGCCCGGGCGCGTGTGCAGGCAACCGCCCGATCCGACCGGCACGACGGGCGAGCATGCGCCCCACGTGCACGAGCCGCTGCACACCTCTTGGCCGCAGCGATCCGCGTTCGCGCACGCGCGCGTCGCGCCCGGCGCGCAGATGCCGCCGCCGCTGCAGGTGCTGAACCCGCTCCACGCGCCCCAGTCGCAGGTCGTCGCGCTGCACGTGCGCGTGCGCGACTGCGTGCCGAGCGAGCAGTTGCCGCAGCCGCGCGACTCCGTCTGCGTCTCGCCCGGCGTGCAGGTGCCGGCGCCACCTCCGCTGCACGCGCTCCAGCTGCCGAACGCAGGCCACGTGCACGCTCCGTCGCACGTGCGCTGGCGCACCCGCGAGCCGGTGCCGCAGCCGCCGCAGGCCTCCATCTCCTCCTGGATCTCACCGGTCGCGCAGACGCCCTCGCCCTCGCAGGCCCACGCGCCCCACGTGCAGTCCATGCCGCACGAGCGCCGCTCGGTGCCGCAGTTGCCGCACGTGCCTCCGGTGCCGATCTCCCCTGGCGAACAAGGCCCCGCCCCCGTGCACGTACCGTCGTTCTCCCATCGCCCGCCGACGCAGGTCTGCCGCTGCGTGCCGCAGTTCATGCAGGGCGTGGTGCGCGCCGGCGTGCCGGGCTCGCAGTCGCACGTCGTCGGCGCGGAGCACTCGGTCCACACGCCGTCGGTGCAGCGCTCGATGCCGGCGCCGCAGGTGCCGAGGCACTCCTGCTCGAGCATGCGGCCCGCCCTCGGGTCGGTGTCGTCGCAGTCGATGCTGACGTCGATGCCGTCCTCGTCGCCGTCGGTGCCGGGGACACACGTTCCCGCCGAGCAGGTCTCGCCGTCCCCGCAGGGGGGAGAGCAGACCCCGGCGGCGGCATCCGCGGGGTCGCGGCCGCCGTCCATGCGGCCGCTGTCGCCGCCCCGCTCGGAGATGTCGGAGCCCCTCGCGCACGCCGTAATCACGAGCGAAAACGCGCACATGGAGACCACGCTCCAGAACGTGCTCCGAGCTGCGAGGCGCATCACCCGACCATTGAACCCGATTCCGCCGTGCACGTCGACGGTCTCGCAGAGCAACCGCCGGGCCGCGCGCGCGCGCCGCGGCGACCCCACCACCCCCGAGGAAGGCTGAGCACCCCATGGCGACGAAGATCCTGAAGCGCGGCATGCGCGGCGACGACGTGCGCGACCTCCAGCAGAAGCTGGAGCGTCTCGGCTTCGACCTGAGCGACGACGGCATCTTCGGCGAGGAGACCGAGCGCGCCGTCGTGCGCCTGCAGACGCTCTTCGGCTACGACGTCGACGCGCTCGTCGGCGACGGCACCAAGAAGCTGATCGACGCGCAGATCGGCTACGGATGGAACGCGAAGCTGCCGAACGCGCAGGAGCTCGCGCTGCGCTCGCAGGGCAAGCAGCCCGGCACCGAGGGCGGCACCGGCATGGGCCGCATGTCGGAGGCGCAGCAGAACGTGAACGAGGTGCCGCGCAGCCCGACCGTCCCCGACGCGGCGCACACCGCCGTGCCGAACCTCGCGGGCCCGACGCGCGCGCCCGGCAC
>JALYRN010001239.1 GCA_030855295.1 Myxococcota bacterium
CCGCGGCAGCGGAGCACGCCGCTCGTCGCCGCGAGCGCACCGTTGCCGACCGCCTGCACCGCGCCGGCGAGCATCCAGCCCGCGGCCTCGACGATCGACGGATCCTCGCGCGCGATGCACGCGTACGTTCGCATCTGCCCGCAGCTGAAGCGGTACCCGAGCGTGCGGTCGAGCGCGAGGCGCTCCGGCGGCACGTGCTCCAGCACGCGCGCCTCCCGGCACCACGCGAGGCGACGACCGGCGTCGTAGAGCTCACGGATCAGCTTGGTGTCCTCGCCGCCGACGAGCCCGAGCTCGGGAGAGAACGGCGCGTCGCGACCGCCCGCCGACGCCTCGAGCGCGGCGCGGCGGAACAGCGAGTTGCCGGTGCCGACGTGCGCGACCCGCCCCGGCCGGAGCAGGCCCGTCGGATCGTCGAAGTCGCGCGTGAGCCACTCGAGCGCCCAGTCCATCGCCTCCGGCATCTCGCCCTCGCACACGAAGATCACCGCGCCGAACACGACGTCCGCGTCGAGCCGATCGCGCGCATCGAGCAGTCCCTCGAGCCATCCCGGCTCCGCTTGCTCGTCGTCGTCGAGGAAGGCGATGTGCTCGCCGCGCGACGAGGCGATCCCGCGGTTGCGCGCGTGCGAGATGCCGGGCCGCGCCTCGTGCTCGTAGCGCACCGACAGCGGCGCTTCCCCCGCGAGCGCGCGCACGGTGTCGCGCGCGCCGGCCTCGGGCGAGTTGTCGACGACGACGATCTCCGGGCGTGGACGCGCGCGTGGCTGCTCGTAGCAGCTGCGCACCGCGCGCTGCAGCGCACGGTTGCGGCGGAACGTCGGGATGACGATCGAGGTCTCCATGTGTCGAGACGTCTGTGCACGGCGTACGCCAGCGATGGGGGCGCCATGCGACGTCTTCACGTAGACAGGAGAAACATCGCCCCCGGCGCGACGAACCCTCGCGCGGATCGAGGCAGGCAAGGACATCGACTTCGGACGCCGAGGCGTCGTGCCTCGCGCGAAGGCGGGGCGCGGCGTCAGCCCATGACGCCGAGAGGTCCGCGACAGAACGGGCAGATGCCGGGCTCTCCGCGCGCGAGCGTCACGCTGACCGGCGCGCTGCAGCTCCCGCACTGACCGGCCCACTGCCGCCCCGCGAGCTCGGCGTCGCCCGAGAAGAACACGCCGTGATCGAGGTCGAGGCGCCCGCGGACGTACTGCTTGCTGACCGCGTCGAGCAGCATCGAGCGCACCGTCTCGCGGCTCGTGCGCAGCTCGTGCGCCGCGACGTCGAGCGGCAGGCGCGCATGCGTCTCGGCGAGCGCGACCAGCCGATCCATCCGCCGCGTGCGCAGCATCGACCAGCCGGCGATCGAGAGCATCACCAGGCTCGGCATGACGCAGAACCCGAACCCCACCCCGACGCTCTCGAGCCCGTCCTGCGCGGTGCGCGGCGGGCGCGGTCTGACGGTGTCGCTGACGCCCGCGACCATCATGAGCGCGCCGGTCGACAGACAGCAGCCGCCGACGATCGCGAGCAGGATGATCGGCCCCGCGATCTGCGGCCGTCGCTTCGGAGGCGGCGCTGCGTCGAAGCGCCGCGGCGGGATCTGCTGCGGCCCACCGCGCGCCGGCTGCTGACCGCTACGGATGGCGGTCCGGACCGCGCTGCGCACGAGGAAGCCCCACATCCCCCGTTTCTACACGATCAACCCCCCGCCGCGCGCGCTCCGTCGACGGCACCATCGCTCCCGAGCTCGATCACCGCTCCGGCACCGGGACGGGCTCCGTCGCGTCGGCGCGGCACTCGAACACCGTGCGGTGGCCGAGCACGATCGGCGCCTGCACCGCGCGCATCCCGCCTGGCGCGGCTGGATCGGCGACCTCGATCGTCTGCACACCCGGATCGTAGCGGCCCGCGATCATGCCGCCGGGCAGACAGTCCATCCCTTCGAATCGGCAGCGCTCCGTGCACACGATCTCGAGCCGGCCCGTGCGCCTGGCGTTCACGTTCTCGATCGTGAAGCCGAGCAGCGTGCAGATCGTCAGCAGCACCGCGAACCCCGTGTACGCCCGCACGTTCGGCCAGCCGCGCGACGCGAGCGCGTCGTTCCCGCGCACCGGCGTCGCGAGGCCGAGCAGCTCGGTGA
>JALYRN010001240.1 GCA_030855295.1 Myxococcota bacterium
CGCCCGCGCTGCATCCGCCGACGCCGCTGCCTCCGCCCGCGACGCTCGCCGACGCGAGCCGGCGGGTCACGATCGAGATGTACAGCGCCGCGTGGTGCTCGGCGTGCGGCCGCGCCAAGGCGTGGATGACGTCGCAGGGCATCGCGTACGAAGAGGTCGACGTCGATCGCCGCGCCGGCGCGCTCGCGCAGCTGCAGATGCTCAACCCGCGCTCGAGCCTGCCGACCTTCGACGTCGACGGCGACGTGCTGGTCGGGTTCTCGGAGACGCGCCTCCGCACCGCGATCGACGACGCCGCGCGCCGCAGCATGCGAGCGCATCCCTGAGCGGGTAGGGTGGCCGCCACATGGCTGCCGCGTACGTTCATCCCACCGCGATCGTCGACGAGGGCGCCGAGGTCGGCGACGGCTCGAAGATCTGGCACTTCGTCCACGTCTGCGCGGGCGCGCGCATCGGTGCCCGCTGCGTGCTCGGACAGAACGTGTTCGTCGCCGGGCGCGTGCGCATCGGCGACGGCGTGAAGATCCAGAACAACGTCTCGGTGTACGAGGGCGTCGAGATCGAGGACGACGTCTTCCTGGGGCCGAGCTGCGTGTTCACGAACGTGAACGAGCCGCGCGCGTTCGTGGAGCGCAAGAGCGAGTACCGGCCGACCAAGGTCGGGCGCGGCGCGAGCATCGGCGCGAACGCGACGATCGTCTGCGGGCACGCGATCGGCGAGCACGCGTTCGTCGCCGCGGGCGCGGTGGTCACGCGCGACGTCGCGCCGTTCGCGCTGGTCGCGGGCGTGCCGGCGCGGCGCATCGGATGGGTCAGCCGGGTGGGGCGCCGGCTGGTCGGGGAGGGCGTCGTCGCCTGCCCCGAGACCGGCGAGCGATATCGGATCGAAGGCGAGAGGTGCATCGCGATGAGCGGGTCGGACACGATCGAGGACAAGAGCGACGCGCCGATCCCGCTGCTCGATCTCGCGGCGCAGAACGCGCCGCTGCTCGGCGAGATCCGCGTCGCGATGGATCGCGTGATCGCGAAGAACGCGTTCATCCTCGGGGCCGAGGTCGAGGCGCTCGAGAAGGAGCTCGCGAGCACGCTCGGCATCGCGCACGCGATCGGCGTCTCGAGCGGCACCGACGCGCTGCTGCTCGCGCTGATGGCGCTCGACATCGGGGCGGGCGACGAGGTCGTGACCACGCCGTACTCGTTCTTCGCGACCGCGGGCTGCATCGCGCGGCTCGGCGCGACGCCGGTGTTCGTCGACGTCGATCCGCGCACGCTCAACCTCGACCTCGCGAAGGCGCGCGCCGCGATCACCCCGCAGACCAAGGCGATCCTCCCGGTGCATCTCTTCGGTCAGCCCTGCGATCCCGCGGGGCTCGCCGCGCTCGCGGCGGAGACCGGGCTTCCGATTCTCGAAGACGCCGCGCAGGCGATCGGCGCGCGCACCGCGCAGGGGCCGGTCGGCGGCATCGGGGCGGTCGGCTGCTTCTCGTTCTTCCCGAGCAAGAACCTGGGCGCGTTCGGCGACGCGGGCCTGGTCACCACGAACGACGCCGCGCTCGCCGAGAAGATGAAGCGCCTGCGCGCGCACGGCGCGCACCCGAAGTACTTCCACTCGATGATCGGCGGCAACTTCCGGCTCGACGCGATCCAGGCCGCGGTGCTGCGCGTGAAGCTGCCGCGCCTCGAGGGCTGGACCGCGGCGCGACGCGCGAACGCCGCGCGCTACGACGAGCTCTTCGCGGCCGCGAAGCTGCCGAAGACCGTGCTCGCGACGCCGGAGCGCGTCGAGGACGGCCACATCTACAACCAGTACGTCATCCGCACGCCGCACCGCGACGTGCTGAAGAAGCACCTCGGCGCGCGCGGGATCGGCAACGAGATCTACTACCCGCGCCCGCTGCACGCGCAGGAGTGCTTCGCGTACCTCGGCCACGGCGCGGGCGCGTTCCCGGAGGCGGAGAAGGCCGCGAGCGAGTCGCTCGCGCTGCCGATCTTCCCCGAGCTCGGCGAGGCGCGGCTGCGTCGCGTCGTCGGCGCGGTCGTGGAGCTGCTGCGGAGCGCTCCGTGACGCGCGCGCTCGCGGTCGCGCTGGCGCTGTCGATCGGCACGGCGAGCGCGAGCGCGCAGGAGACCGC
>JALYRN010000013.1 GCA_030855295.1 Myxococcota bacterium
CCGCGCGAGCGGGCTCGGGCGGCGCGAACGCCGGCTGCTTCGGTGCTCGCTCTTCGCGGCGCGCGGTCGGGATCGCCGGTGCACGCTCGACCTCTCTCGTGCGGGCGACCGGCGCGTCGGGACGTCCGGCGAGCGTCCACGCGTGGATCGCCGCGCCCTGCGCGACGACGAGGTCGGGATCGATGTCGGCGCGCGGGGGCTTCCCGAAGTGCTCCTCGACCATCTCGCGGACCAGCGGGATGCGCGTCGATCCGCCGACGAGCACGATGTTGTCGATCTCTCGCGGCCGCCGGCCCGCGGTGCGCAGCGCGTCGCCGACGACGTCGAGGGTGCGCGCGATCAGCGGTCGCATCCGGGCGACGAGATCGTCCCTGGTCATGTGGAAGGTGAAGTCGACCGTCTTGCCGCGATCTCCGACGAAGAGCTCTTCGAGCTTCAGCTCGGCCTCGGGCACCACGGAGAGCTGACACTTCGCCCACTCCGCCGCGGCGCGCATGCGCTCGAACGCCTGCGGCTCGGTGCGCGCATCGAAGCGGTGCTCGCGCAGGCACTGCTCCGCCATGAGCTGCGCGATCATCAGATCGATGTCGTCGCCGCCGAGGAACGTGTCGCCCGCGGTGGAGACGACCTCGAACACGTCGCGATCGAGATCGAGCACCGTGATGTCGAAGGTGCCGCCGCCGAAGTCGTAGACCGCGATCGTCTCGGGGCGGTCTCGGCCGTAGCCGTACGCGAGGGTCGCGGCGGTCGGCTCGTGCAGGATCCGGAGCACGTCGAGGCCGGCGACCTTGCCCGCCGCTCGGGTCGCGCTGCGCTGCAGCTCGTTGAAGTTCGCGGGCACGGTGATCACCGCACGGCTGCACTCCACCCCGAGCGCCTGCTCGGCGACCTTGCGCAGGTGGCGCAGCACCATCGCGCTGATCTCGGGGAGCGCGTAGGTGCCCTTGCGGACGTTGACCTGCACGCCGCCGGTGCGGCTCGGCTCGATCAGGAAGGGGAACAGATCGCGCGCGCGCTGGACCTCGGGGCTCGTGAAGGGGCGGCCGATCAGCCGCTTGATCGAGTAGACGGTGTTCCCGGCGTCGACGAGGCGCCGCTCGCGCGCCTGGTGCCCGACGATGACGCTGCCGTCCGGGTGGAACGAGACGCACGAAGGAATCAGGTGATTTCCTTCGGCATCCGCGAGCACGCGCGACGTGTGGCCGTCGGTGATCGCGATCGCCGAGTTCGTGGTCCCGAGATCGATCCCGAGCACGGGACTCGAAGAAGCGGTGGTCAACGCCGGGGCTCCGCTGCGGTGACGTTCGGGAGCCTGGGGTGGACGAGGCGCGCGTCCGACTGCATGACAGCCGCGCAGTGTAGCCGGCCGCTGCCCGCGGCGAGGGAGAGAACGTGGCGATGGGACGCGCGAGCTTCGAGGTCGGGCCAGTGCCGTCGGTGGGGCTGCTGCTCCTGCGCGCCTCGACGGGGCTGACGATGGCGATCGCGCACGGCTGGCCGAAGCTGGAGCGCGCGCTGTCGGACGCGCCGCGCTTCGCGGATCCGTTCGGGATCGGCGAGGTGCCGTCGCTTTGGATGGCGATCTTCGGCGAGCTCGTGTGCGGAGCGCTGATCGCGATCGGCCTCGGCACGAGGATCGCGGCGATCCCGTTCGCGTTCACGATGCTGGTCGCGATCACGGTCGCCCACGCGGCCGATCCGTGGAGCGACAAGGAGCACGCCTTCTTGTTCCTCGCGCCCGCGATCGCGCTGATGATCACGGGGCCGGGGCGCTACTCGTTCGACGCGTGGATCACCGAGCGGCGCGCGCGGTAGGGAAACAGCGGCGCGCGCGGTAGGGACACAGCGGCGCGGGCGGCGCTGACGATCAGTCCGGGTCGCAGACGCCGTCGCAGGTCTGCACGACGGTGCCGTCGGGGCGCAGGAAGAGATCGATCTGCTCGATCGCCGCCTCCGAGCGACGCACGCCCTCGTGCGCGTCGTTGTCGCCGTCCGGGTTGCGGGTCCCGAGCGGCAGCATGGGAACGCCCGGGATGTCGAACACGACGAGCGCGCTGTCGCCGAGGCTCTCGCCCATCGCGGCCGTGAGCTCGGGGATGTTCCACGGCGTGTACGGCGAGGGCGACGCGTAGCCGTAGCCCGCCGTCCGCGCCGCGATGTCGGCGCTGATGTTCGGCACCTGCGCGTCGTCCCGGCCGATCTGCGAGAGGATGTGCTTGAGCGGCGTGTCCTCGCCGGGCGGGCACACGTCCTCGGCGCACGGCAGCGGATCACGCAGCACGTGCGGCGCGTAGGTCGCGGGCTCCGCGAGATCGAAGAGCGACTGCGCGAGCACCATCAGCATCGAGCGCTGCAGCGGATCGCGATAGCCGGTCGCCATGATCCCGCCGTACGTGACCCAGTTCGACGAGCGCGGGATCATGATCGAGTAGATCACGCCGCCGACGCCGACGACGTAGCGCGTGGAGTCGAGCGCGATGCCGGCGACCGACATCCCGAAGATCCCGCCCTGGCTGTTGCCGTAGTAGTAGATCTGCTCGCCGTCGATCGCGGGCGCGGTGCCGCCGGCCGTGAGCGGGATCTGCAGCTCCGCGAGCTCGGAGCAGCCGCCGCTGCGGAAGGCGCGCTGCAGGAACACGTGGTTCGCGATGCCCTGCTGTGCTCGCTCGCCGAATGCGTCGAAGTCCGAGAAGTTCTGCAGCGTGAGCACGACGCGCGGCCGATCGTCGCTCGCCCAACCCCACCAGTCGATCGCGATGCCGACCATCTCGGTGCTCTCGATCGTGTGCTGGAACCAGCCCGAGTGGGTCTCGAAGCGATCGCCGAAGAGGCCGTGCCCGTAGTCGAGCAGGCGCGCCGGCGCGCCGCCCGCGGCCACCCGCGCGTGGACGCTGTTCGGGATCGAGACGACGAAGGGCAGCTCGGTGAAGCCGTTCATCTCGGGCGAGCCGTCGGCCGCGCGATGCAGCAGCGACTCCGCGGCGCTCGCCGCGTCGGTGCCCTCGAGGAAGAGCGGGACGCGCACGGTGCCCTCGATGCGACGCCAGACATCGTCGGTCGGCGCATCCTCGACGCGCGTGACGGTGCAGCGAGGCGAGGGAGTGTCGGCAGCCATCTGCCGGATGCCCTCGTCGCGGATCGCGATGGTGTCGCGCCATGCGATCTCGTCGCTGCCGGTCTCGAAGTCCCACGCCTGGATCAGCGTGCTGCGCTCGACGCCGGCGGCCGCGAGCTGCGTGAAGATGTCCTCGAAGTGCGCGCGGCGCGCCTCGAGATCGGGCGCGTCGGAAAGCGCGGTGTCGTCGCGCAGCGCCTGGAAGTAAGGCGTGGGCTCGATCGGCGTGTCGTCGGTGTGCGTGAGGCCGCGGATCGCGACGAGGTAGCGGCGCTGCTCCACCAGCCGCGTGGCCGGCCGGATGTAGAGCGGACGCCGCTCGGCATCGATGTAGCCCCAGGTGTCGAGCTCCGCGAAGTGCGCGACGCGCTCACCGGTCTCCGCGTCGATCAGCACGGTCGGGGAGCCCTCCGCGAGGCTGTCCTCGATGTGCTGCTCGTCCGCGAGCCCGGTGCCGTCGACGTCGGCGAACGCCGTGATGATCGAGGTGGCCGCGCTGAACCCGTCGAAGCGCGCGAGGATGTCGGGGTCGGCGATGATGCCGCGGTTGTTCACCGGCATCGCGGCCTCGGGGACCTCGATGCGGCGGCCCGTCGCGGTCGTGCCGTCGTCGACGAGATAGCGGCTGCTCGGCCACGGCAGCAGGCAGTCCATCGGGCTCAGGTTCTCGCACTCCGTCCGGTACGTCGGCCCCGCGTCGGGCGGCGTGGTGCCGCCGTCGGGATCGCTCGCGGGAGGATCGCCGCAGGCAGCGAGACAGAGCGCGAGCACGGGGAGGGCGGACGAAGCGACGGCGAAGCGCATCCGCGCAGGATACTCCGCGCGCGCGCTCGCCGGGCAGTGGCCAGATCGGTCCGCGCTGGCCGCGAGCGCCAGGGGCGCGGCGAGGACGAGCGATGGGCGGGACAGGGATCGAACCTGCGACCCGTCATCGCTTCGCGAGGCTCGCCCGAGCACGCAGGGCGAGGAGCTGCTCATGCAGCTCGGGCGGGCACTTCCGCGGAAGCACCCGGCACAGTGCGGCGGGTACAGCGGCGATGTTGCTGGCGTAGAAGAACGTTGGCTTCGAGAGCTGCAGCGCGATGGCTGCTCGAGAGCCCACGTCGACGTGAACGCGATCCAGTGCTCGCTCCGTGCCCGTGACCGCGATCACGACCACCACGTCGACGCCGCCGTCGAGCACCACCGCCAACCGGTCCTTGCCTCCGAATGGGATCAGGACGAGCGCCCGACGGTCAATCATCGAGTATCGGCTCGCCCCAGAAAACCGGCGCGCCGAGCTCACGCGCTCGCTCGCGGAGCGCGGCCATTGCCGCGTGTGTCGCGGTCAGGTTCTCGATCGACTGTGCTGCGCCGCCGAGCTCGATGCCGCTCGCGTCGATACCCTCTGCGAAGGCGAGCAACTCGTTCGCAAGCGCTGCGCGCTCTGCCCACGCACGCTCGACCTCGGCCACCGCGCCGAGCAGATCGCCGCGCGCCTGCGTGAGATCGTCGGAGGCAGCCAAGCCCAGGAGCCTGGCACCGTCGAGCGTGTGGTCAGTCGTCGCCACCGCAAGATCCTTCGCGCTTGCGAGGAAGCCAGGATCGGTGAGGATCGCGGCGAACTCTCGGGCGAGTGCGACGATCTCGGCGCTCCGGAAGCCGATCTCGAGGCTGTCGAGCACGGCTCGCGCGCCATTCAGAGAACCATCACCATGGTGCTCTCGGAGGCGCCGGGCGAGATCCCGGGTCCGCCGCGCAACCTCAGCCATACCGGCATTCAGCGCAGCGCGCTCTGCCGGCGCCGCGGCCGCCGAGCGCAGCAGGTAATCGGCGAGCGGCTTGAGGGCGTGGAGCAGCCGGGAGGCCACATCCTCGTCGCTGATTGCCGAGGCCGTCACCCCGGAAGTCTGAGCCCGTTCGGCCGGAGCGTCCAGGACGAGATCGGCCGGCGAAACCGGAGAACTCCTCGTTGCGACGCGAGCGCCACGGGCGCGACGAGGCATTCGCGATGGGCGGGACAGGGATCGAACCTGCGACCGGCGATGTGTAAAACCGCTGCTCTACCGCTGAGCTACCCGCCCGGGCTTCGGCGTGCGGTGGGGTGGTAGCACGTGCTGGTGGAGGGTGGGGAGGGCCCGTGGGGGTGGGGTGCTGGTGGGCGGCGAAGCGTCGGGCATCGGGGCGGCTTCGTCGACGCGCGGAGTCGCCGGCGCGGCGCCGGGCTCCCGTGCTCGACGCGGCGCTCCTCGAGCGCACGGGGAAGAGGCTGGCGCGGCGCGCCGGTCGGGCGACGGCGCGCGCGCGTCGAGGTCTCGAGAGAGAGGAGGAGCGGCGAGACGCGCGGCGCTTACTGCTGGGCGCCGGGGGCTTCGACGGTGGGCTTGGGGACGGGCTGATCGCCCTCTTCGATCGCGTGCTCGACGAGGCGGCCGCCGACGTACTCCATCGGGCGCACGCGCTTGCCGAAGATCGAGTCGGGATCGCTCAGCACGAGGGCCTCGCGCAGCACTTCGTCCATGTGCTCGACGAGGACGACGCGCATCGCGTTCAGCACGCGCTTCGGGATCTCGCGCAGGTCCTTGCGGTTCTCGCGCGGGATCAGGATCGTGTGGATGCCGGCGCGGTGCGCCGCGAGCATCTTCTCCTTGAGGCCGCCGATCGGCATCACGCGGCCGCGCAGCGTGATCTCGCCGGTCATCGCGACCGTGCGGCGCACCGGGATCTTCATCAGCGCGCTCGCGATCGAGGTCGCGATCGTGACGCCGGCGCTCGGGCCGTCCTTCGGGACGAACTCGGGGAAGTGCACGTGCACGTCGACGTGCTGGTGGAAGTCCTCGGCCTTCCCCTCGTTCGTGAGGCCGAGCATCTGCTGGCGCGAGCGGATGTAGCTCATCGCCGCCTGCGCCGACTCCTGCATGCCCTTCTCGAGCAGGCCGGTGATCACCAGCTTGCCCTTGCCCGGGACGACGCTGACCTCGCACTCGAGGATCATCCCGCCGAAGGTCGTGTACGCGAGACCGTTCGTGAGGCCGATCTCGTCGTGCTCGCTCGTCTTGTTCGAGCGGAAGCGCGGCACGCCGAGGTACTGCGGGACGTTC
This sequence comes from Myxococcota bacterium, assembly GCA_030855295.1. GTDB lineage: Bacteria > Myxococcota_A > Polyangia > Polyangiales > Sandaracinaceae > Sandaracinus. Next base: position 6,196 of record JALYRN010000013.1, read on the forward strand.
TTCGCGGCGACGCGATAGGTCGGCTTCGCCGCGGTCGCTCCCGCGCTCGCTCCCGCCGACGCTGCGGCCGACTGCGTGTCCTTCAGGACCTGCCGCGCGACCTTGCGGCAGATGCTGCCGATCTCGCGCTCGAGGTTCCGGACGCCGCTCTCCTTCGTGTAGTGATGGATGACGGTGCGGATCGCGTTCTCGGTGATGTCGACGTCGATGTTCTCGGGCCGGAACGAAGCGCCCTCGCCGTCGGTCGCCACGAGACCCGCTTCGGACTTCTGCCGCGGGACCAGGTAGCGCACCGCGATGTTCAGCTTCTCGAACTCGGTGTATCCGCTGAGCTCGATGATCTCCATGCGGTCGCGGAGCGGCATCGGGATGCCGCTGAGCGAGTTCGCGGTGGTCACGAACATCACGTCGGAGAGGTCGTAGTCGAGGTCGAGGTAGTGATCGTTGAACGCCTTGTTCTGCTCGGGGTCGAGCACCTCGAGCAGGGCGGCCGCGGGATCGCCGCGGAAGTCGCTCGACATCTTGTCGATCTCGTCGAGCAGGAACACGGGGTTGTTCGCGCCGGCCTTGCGGAGCGACTGGATGATCCGGCCCGGCAGCGCGCCGATGTACGTGCGCCGGTGGCCGCGGATCTCCGCCTCGTCGCGGACGCCGCCGAGCGAGAGGCGCACGAACTTGCGGCCGGTCGCGCGCGCGATCGAGCGCGCGAGCGAGGTCTTGCCGACGCCGGGCGGACCGACGAGGCAGAGCACCGGGCCCTTGAGCTTGCGGACGAGCGCCTGCACCGCGAGGTACTCGAGGACGCGCTCCTTGACCTTCTTCAGGCCGTAGTGGTCCTCGTCGAGGATCTTCTCGGCGGAGTCGATGTCGTAGTTCTCCTCGGTCTTGTCCTCCCAGGGCAGACCGAGGACCCAGTCGATGTAGTTGCGGACGACGGTCGCCTCCGCGGACATCGGCTGCATCATCTTGAGCTTGCGGAGCTCCTTCTTGACGCGGCCCTCGCCCTCCTTGGAGAGCTTCTTCGTCTTGACCTTCTCTTCGAGCTCCTGGATCTCAGACTTGAACTCGTCGCGCTCGCCGAGCTCCTTCTGGATCGCCTGCATCTGCTCGTTGAGGTAGTACTCCTTCTGCGTCTTCTCCATCTGCTTCTTGACGCGAGAGCGGATCTTCTTCTCGACGTTCAAGATCTCGATCTCGGCGTTCATCAGCTCGAACAGCCGCTCGAGCCGCTTCGCAGCGTCGGTGGTCTCCAGGATCTCCTGCTTGTCGTGGAGCTTCACCGCGGAGAGATGCACGACGATCGCGTCCGCGAGCCGGACCGGATCCTCGATGGTCTGCACCTGCATCAAGGTCTCGGGCGCGATGCGCTTGTTGAGCTTGACGTACGTCTCGAACGTCGACTGCACCGAGCGCGTCAGCGCCTGCAGCTCGACGCTCGGCACGCGGGCGCCGGCCGGCGCTCGCTTCCCGCCCGTCGGCGCGTCCGGGCTCCGCTCGCCGGCCGTCCCGTCGACACTCCGCTCGCCGGCCGTCCCGTCGGCGCTCCGCTCGCCGGCCGTCCCGTCGACACTCCGCTCGCCGGCCGTCCCGTCGACACTCCGCTCGTCGACACTCCGCTCGTCGACACTCCGCTCGTCGACACTCCGCTCGTCCACAGAGTCCACTTCGCACAGGAAGAAGTCGTCGTTCGGGACGAACTTCCTGATCCGCGCGCGCCGCTTGCCTTCGACCATCACCTTCACGGTGCCGTCGGGCAGACGCAGGAGCTGGATGATCAGCCCGACCGTCCCCATCGCGTAGATGTCCTCGGGCGTCGGATCGTTCGTCTTCGCCTTCTTCTGCGCGGCGAGGAGGATCTCCTTGTCGTTCGCCATCGCCTCTTCGAGGGCGGCGATCGACTTCTCGCGCCCGACGAAGAGCGGGACCACCATGTGCGGGAACACGATGATGTCCCGCAAGGGAAGCAGCGGGAGCACGCGCGGCTTCTTGGCGGAGCCGCCGTTGTCGCTCTTGTTGAAGAACATCGTCGAGTCTCCTCCGCCGCCGATCACATAAGGCCGGGAACGACGACGCCCGTGAAAGGAACGACGCCCGGGAACGCTCGCGGAGGGATCACGCGGAGCCGGCTTCCTTCTCGAGCACCATCAGCGGCTTCTCGCCGCGAAGGATCGTGTCCTCGTTGACGTGAACTTCCTTCACGCCGGCGCGCGACGGGATCTCGTACATCATGTCGAGCATCGCGTTCTCGAGGATCGCGCGCAGGCCGCGGGCGCCCGCGTTGCGCTTGAGCGCCTCGCGCGCCACCGCCTGCAGCGCGCCGCGCGTGAACTTCAGGCGCACGCCGTCCATCTCGAGCAGCTTCTGGAACTGCTTCACCAGCGCGTTCTTCGGCTGCGTGAGGATGTCGATCAGCGCTTCCTCGTTCAGCTCGTGGAGCGTCGCCACCACCGGGAGGCGTCCCACGAACTCGGGGATCAGGCCGGCCTTGATCAGGTCCTCCGGCTGGGCCTGCTCGAGCACCTGACCGAGGCGCTTCTCTTTCTTGCTCGGCACCTCGGCGCCGAAGCCGATCGACTTCTCGCCGATGCGGCGCTCGATCACCTGGTCGAGGCCGACGAAGGCGCCGCCGCAGATGAAGAGGATGTTCGAGGTGTCGACCTGCAGGAAGTCCTGCTGGGGGTGCTTGCGGCCGCCCTTCGGCGGGACGTTCGCGACCGTGCCCTCGATGATCTTCAGCAGCGCCTGCTGCACGCCCTCGCCGCTGACGTCGCGGGTGATCGAGGGGTTGTCGCCCTTGCGCGCGATCTTGTCGATCTCGTCGATGTAGACGATGCCGCGCTGCGCCCGCTCGACGTCGTGGTCGGCGTTCTGGAGCAGCTGGACGATGATGTTCTCGACGTCCTCGCCGACGTAGCCGGCCTCGGTCAGCGTCGTCGCGTCGGCGATCGCGAACGGCACGTTGAGCACGCGCGCGAGCGTCTGCGCGAGCAGCGTCTTGCCGGTGCCGGTCGGGCCGATCAGCAGGATGTTCGACTTCTGGAGCTCGACCTCGTCGGGGCCCACGCGCGAGTCGATGCGCTTGTAGTGGTTGTGGACCGCGACCGAGAGGATCTTCTTCGCGCGCTCCTGCCCGATCACGTACTCGTCGAGGACGGTCTTGATCTCACTGGGCTTCGGGAGCGGGGTGCCGCTCTGGAAGGAGTCCTCGCGGTCGACCTCCTCCGCGATGATGTCGTTGCAGAGCGCGATGCACTCATCGCAGATGTAAACCGTGGGGCCCGCGATGAGCTTCTTCACTTCCTTCTGCGACTTCCCGCAGAAGGAGCACTGAAGATTCCCGTGGCCTTCGTCGCGCCTCCGATCGACCGGCATCAGTCCGACCCGTCCCCTAATCGCTGCCCATCACGAGCCACGGCCGCCCGACCGCGGAAATTCATCCTGAAGGAGTCGGACCGCAGGTCCGGCTCCCAGGCGAGAGAGTCTAGTGCCGTGCCCCCTAGGTAGCAACGAGGGGAGCTGACAGAAAGCCTCGAATCGCCTTCGCCTCAGGGCGTCTTGCGAGGCGCGATCACGTCGTCGATCAAGCCGTACTCCTTGGCCTCGATCGCGGACAGGAAGCGATCACGCTCCGTGTCGCTCTTCACCTTGTCGATCGAGATGCCGGCGTGCTTCGAGAGGATCTCGTTGAGCCGGTGGCGCAGGTGCAGGATCTCGCGCGCCTGGATCTCGATGTCGGTCGCCTGCCCGCGGGCACCGCCGTGCGGCTGGTGGATCATCACGCGCGAGTTCGGCAGCGCGCGCCGGCGGCCCTTGCTGCCGGCGGCGAGCAGCACCGCGCCCATCGACGCGGCCTGCCCGAGGCAGACGGTCGAGACCGGGCAGCGCACGTACTGCATCGTGTCGTAGATCGCGAGGCCCGACGTGATCACGCCGCCGGGGCTGTTGATGTACATCGTGATCTCCTTGTCCGGGTCCTCGCCCTCGAGGACCAGGAGCTGGGCGATGATCACGTTCGCGACGTCGTCGTTGACCTCGCTGCCGAGGAAGATGATGCGGTCCTTGAGCAGACGGCTGAACAGGTCCCACGCCCGCTCACCGCGGTGCGTGGTCTCGACGATCTGCGGGAAATACGTGAGAACGGCGGGATCGATGGTGGGATCGGACATGCGTCTCACTCCTGGGCGGCGCTGGCCATCGCAGGCGCGGCAGGCGCGTCGGCGACGGGGGGAGCGTCGGTGATGGTGGCATGGTCGAGCAGGTACCGGATGAGCTTGTCCTCGAGGATCTGGGTCTCGAGCGACTCGCGCTTCTCGCCGGCGTAGTCGGCCTTGACCTTGGCGACGTGCTTGCCGCTCTTCTCGGCGATGTCGCGCATCTTCGCCTCGATCTCGTCGGGCGCGACCGTGATCTCGGCCTTGCGCGACAGCTCACCGAGCAGCAGCGCGGCGCGCACCTTCGACTCGGCGCGCACGCGCATCTCGGCGAAGCCGTCCTGGCCCATGTCGGGCTGCTGTCCGATCATCTGCATGATCTGGAAGTACTCCCCGAGCATCGCGCGGAGCTGCTGATCGATCAGCGAGGGCGGCACCGGGATGGGGTTCTTGACTGCGAGCTGCTCGACGGCCTGCTCGCGCAGCGCGCTCTCGCTCTTCGCCGCGGCGGCCTCCTGGAGGCGCTCGCGCAGCTTGCTGCGGAGGTCGGCGAGCGTCTCGTACTCGCCGACGTCTTTCGCGAACTCGTCGTCGAGGTCGGGCAGGATGCGCTCGCGCAGCTCCTTGACGTCGACCTGGAAGAGGACCTTCTTGCCCGCGAGGTCCTTGTTGGGCTCGTCGTCGCCGCGCGTGATCTCGATCGTGCGCTGCTCGCCGGAGCGAGCGCCGACGAGGCCCGCGTCGATCTCCTCGAGCAGGCGGCCCTCGCCGAGGTTCACGGTGCGCGCCTCGCCCTTCATGTCGGGCTTGGGCTCGCCGTCGATCGAGACCGCGTAGTCGATGATCAGGACGTCGCCCTTCTCCGCGGCGCGCTCGCCCTCGAGGGGGCGCACGATCGCGTGCTGCTGGCGGAGGCGCTCGACCTCGGCGTCGATCTCGGCGTCGCTGACGTCGCTGGTGCTGCGCGTGAGCTGCAGGGCGGTGTCGAGCGCCTCGACCTTCGGGCGCACCTCGAACTTCACCTTGAAGGAGAGCGGCTGGCCGGTCGTGAGCTCGGGACGCTCGTCCATCATCGCGTTGGAGACGACGGGGAGCTCGTGCTGCTTGACCGCCTCGACGACCGTCTCCTCGACCAGGTTCGAGACGACCTCGGCCTGCACGTCCTTGGAGAAGAGGCGCTGCAGGACGCTCTTGGGAGCCTTGCCGGGGCGGAAGCCCTTCACACGCGCCGATCGCTGGAGCTTCGAGAAGGTCTCGTCGAGACCCTTCTGGACGCGATCCCAGGGGACCTCGACCTGGATCTCGACGGTGACGGGATCGATCTCGCTGACCTGCGACGGCATGGTGAGGCGCACTCTCTTCGTGTGGACGGCTGGCGGTCGGGACACACCAGCGTGTGGAGACGAGCGTGCCGAGCGGCCTCCTCTGCATGGAGAGGACGCGCCCGGCCGAAGTGCGGGTACCTAGCCCTCGGCTCACGGAGCGTCAAGAACTGCCTGGCACGCGCGTGATCGCGAGGTGCGACTCCCTTCGATCAGTCGAGGATCCGCCCCGGACGAGGCGGCAGCGAGCGCGAGAAGGCGTCGAACGCGGCGAGCACCGGGGGGTGGAGCGCCGGCTCGAGGTCACGCACGATCAGGAGCGCGCGGCCGGCTCGCCGTACGACGTGCGACGCGAGACGCTCGGGCGGAACGAGGTCGCGGACCCGCGACGCGGCGGCCTCGGCCTGCACCGCCTCGGCCTCGTCGTCCCACGTCGTGAACCACACGGCGGCGCTGGTTCCGTCCTCGCGGGTGTAGACCCGCAGCCGGTCCCCGCCCCAGCCCTCGCCGGCGGCCGGGTTGCGATCCGCGCTCGTTCCCTGCGCGAAGTAGACGCTGAGCTCGAGCTCGCCGAGCGTGTCCTCGTCGTGCGGGCGCAGGCCGGCCGCGAGCAGCTCGTCGAATTCCGGCAGCCCGACCTGCTCGGGGCGCTCGTGGTCGAGCCAGCGGTCCGGGTGGAGGATCTGCTCGGTCGAGACCGGCGGCTGCGCGAACGCCTCGTCGATCCAGCGGAAGCCGCCGCGGCCGTGGAGCGTCGCGGTGAACACGAGGCCGTCGAGGTAGCGCGAGAGCAGGGGGGCGCGGACGATCGCGGGCGCGGCCTCGAGCTCGGCACCGCCGGCGACGGCCGGGGACGAGCTCACGATGTTCGCGAGGATCGACGGGTCGCGCGTCAGCGTGGAGAGGCGGTGGCCCTGCGCATCGACGATCAGCCCGATCATCGCGAGGGTCGCGTCGCCCTCGACCAGCGACGCGAACGCGTTGTCGCCGTCGATGCTGCGCTCGACGTGCTGCTGCTCGCCGAGCCCGAGGTGCTGGTCCTGCAGCGCGTGCACGTACTCGTGCACGATCGCGAGCGCGCTCTGGTCGCGCGCGAGGTCACCGCCGCGGCGGAGCTCGGCGACGACGTCCTCGCGCACCACCATCACGCTCGCGTCCGGATCGTAGTAGCCGACGATCTGCTCGCCCATGACGGCGAGGATCATGCGGTGCACGTCGAGGTCCGGTGGGAGCAGCCCGAGCGCCACGTAGAACGTGCGCGCGTGCTCGAGCTCCGCGGTGTCGATGTGCGCTCGGACGAACTCGACGATCTCGTCCTGCGACTGCACGCGCGTCGGCACCGGGCGGATGAAGCGCAGACCACGGATGCGCTGCGCGGCGTCGAGGAGGGGCTCGAACGCGCGCGCCTCCTCGGGCGTGAGCGAGCGTCCGGCGACGCCGGGGTCGGCGTCGGGCGCGAGGATCTCCCGCGGCTCGAGGCCGAGCGCGGGATCGAGCTGCTCGCGCCCGTCGCCGTGGCCCGCGGGACCGCAGGCGCCGGCGAGCGCGAAGAGGAGCGCGAGCGCGGCGGGGCGCATCGCGTTCACACGCCCGGAGCGCGGGCGACGGTGGCGTAGCAGAGCGGCTTCCGGCCGAGCTCGCGCGAGAAGAACCGGCGCACGGCGCGGCGCGCGGTGTCGCGAAGCAGCTCGTCGGAGAAGCGGTCCTCGTGGCTGCGCAGTGCGTCGAGCGCGTCGCGCACGTCGTCGCGGAGATCCTCGAGGAGATCGTGCTCGTACTCCTCGTCGATCACGCCGCGCGAGACGATCTGCGGCTCGCTCAGCAGGCGACCGCGGGTGTCGCAGAGGAGGCTGATGAACACGACGCCGAACTGCGCGAGCAGGGTGCGATCGTGGATCACGCGATCGGCGACCGGCTCGAAGTGGTCGATGTGCACGCGCCCCGACGGCACGCGCTCACCGATGCGGGTGCCGTGCTCGTCGACCTCGAGCGTGGTGCCGTTCTCGATGACGAACACCTCGGCCACGCCGGCCTCGCGTGCGATCGCGGCGTGCGCGGACATGTGCATCCAGGTGCCGTGCACCGGGAGGAACGCGCGCGGGCGGACGAGGTCGATCAGCGCGCGCTGCTCGTCGCGGTGCGCGTGGCCGCTGACGTGGACGCGGGGGTCGGTGCCGCGATGGGTGACCGGGATTCCGCGGCGCTCGAGGGAGTTGATCAGCTCGAGCACGGCGCGCTCGTTGCCGGGGATGATGCGCGCGCTGAGGATCACGCGATCGCCGGGATCGAGCGAGAGGTCGGGGTGGGTGCCGGCGGCGATCCGCGGCAGCGCGGCGGGGCCTTCGCCCTGCGATCCGGTGGCGACGACGAGCACCTGCGAGCGGGGCAGGGTGCGCACCTTGTCGCGGGGGACGAGCACGTCGTGCGGGTCGCGGATGATCTTCAGCTCTTCGGCGATTCGCAGGTGCGACTCGACCGAGCGGCCCATCGGGACGAGCTTGCGGCCGGTGGCGCGCGCGACCTCGATCAGCGCGCCGATGCGGCGGACGTTCGACGCGAAGAGGCCGATCACGACGCGCTCGGGGGCAGCGCGGACGAGCTCCTCGAGGGACGCCTCGACGCCGCGCTCGCCGCCGGAGTGGCCGGGCGTCATCGCGTTCGTCGAGTCCGAGAGCATGATCCGCACGCCCTCGCGCGCGATGTCGGCGACGCGCTCGAGATCGATGTGCTCGCCCTCGGGCGGATCGCGATCGATCTTGAAGTCGCCGGTGTGCAGCAGCGTCCCCTGCGGGGTGCGGAGCACCAGCCCGTGCGAGTCGGGCATCGAGTGCGTGACGCGCCAGAGCTCCCACTCGAAGGGGCCGCTCCCGTAGACGATCCCTGCCTGCATCGTGCGCAGGTCGAGGCGATCGATGTCGTGGAAGGGGTGCTCGGAGATGCGCTGCTTCACGAGCGCGAGCGCGTAGGGAGGCCCCCAGACCGGCACCGGGCAGTCGCGCAGGAACCAGCTGGTCGCGCCGATGTGGTCCTCGTGGCCGTGCGTCAGCACGAGGCCGCGGACGCGCTCCCGGCGATCGAAGAGCCAGCGGAGGTCGCCGTGCACGAGATCGACGCCGAGCCCGCGCGAGTCGAACGTCACACCGCAGTCGATCACGAGGATGTCGTCCCCGTGCTCGACCGCCATGCAGTTCATCCCGATCTCGCCGAGACCGCCGAGCGGGATCAATCGAAGAGGAGCGCTCACACCACCACCCGTCCCAGGACTCCGCCTGCTTCATAGACGCGCAGGACGTGTCCGGAGCGCAGCGACCCGAATCGCCCGCGTTCTCGCCGAATCCCAATGGAAAACGGCGCGACTGCGCCCAATCAGTACTGCACGCCCAGGATCAGGCGGATCGTCTGCGCGTTCTGTCCGCCGACGCCCGGGTTCTGGCCGGGGAGGTAACCGAGCCCGCCGAGCGGGAAGAAGATGCCGTACTGGAGCGACGCGTAGAAGCCGTCGAGCAGGTCGGGGCCGTCCTCGCTGCGGTAGTAGGCCTGCACGTCGATCTCGACGCCGATGTCGGGCTGGTTGCCCCACGTCTGCACCGGCTCGGCGGCGCGGCTCCAGATCACGTCGGCGCGGGCGCCGAGCAGCTGGCCGAAGCTCGACCGGATGAAGTCGTAGCTGAGGCCCGGGCGGAAGTAATACGCGCTCCCGAACTGACGCATGATCGTGCGCCAGAAGATCATGTCGATCCGGTAGTTCGGGTGGAACGAGAACGCGCTGAGGTTGGTGTCGGGGTTCGCGCCGACCTGCTGCGTCTGGATCGGGCCCGCGCCGCCCCCGCTCAGGCCCTCGACATCGGCATCGCCCGTGGCGTAGCCGGTGTTGAAGTAGATGCCGAGCTGGTTGTTCAGCAGGTGGTACTCGCCCTCGAAGGCGACGCCGAAGTTGAGGATCGTGTGGGTGCCCGCCGTGAACGTCGGGTCCATGCCCATCTGCAGATCGACGTTGTCGATCGTGCCGATCATCATCGTCGCCTCGGCCTCGAGGCGGAGGTTCTCGTAGAGGAACTGCACCCAGACGTCGGGGACGTAGACCTCGAAGCCGCGCCGGGCGAGCGCCGGCGGCGCGCCCGGATCGAGCGGGTTGCGCGTCCCCTCGCTCGTGAGGTTCTGGGTGCGGTAGACGAAGTAGAGGCCGCCGTTGAGGACGAAGTCGCCGCGCTGCAGCGCCGCTTCCTGCTCCTCCGGCGTCGAGCGCCGGGCGATGCCGAACGTGAGCTGGTCGACGTCGTCGTTGCGGACGGCGTCGAAGGGCACGCGCGGGTTCACCGGATCTTCGTAGACGAAGCCCTCGGACGCGAAGTCCCACGCGCCGAAGAAGTAGAAGCCGACCAGGCGCGTGATCGCCATGATGCGGTCGACGTCGCTCTGCCAGTCGGAGTCGATGCCGGCTCCCCCGTTGGCGAGGATGCCGAGGCCCCAGTGGTTGCCCATGCGGCCGAAGCGGAGCTCACCGAGGCCGCGGTTCCGGACCTCGGCCCACGCGCGACGCACGACGATGCTGTCGGTCCAGGAGTTGACGCCCGCGGAGGAGGGCACCTGCGTCTGGGAGAACGCGGTCAGCGGGACGAACTCGGAGAAGCGGCGCGCGCCGCCGGGATCGATGGCGTAGCCCTGCGGCGTCGAGCCGAGCACGAGGTTGTCGAAGACGTCGATCTGCATGCGCACGCGGACGTCGTCGCTCAGGTGGATCGTCGGCTCGAGGCGCAGGCGCATGTTCGCGAACGCGAGCGCGCGCTGGGTGCACGTCGCGGCGCCGCCGCCGCAGCCGCCGGCCGGGCCACCCTCGACGAGGTCGATGTCCTCGCGGGGGATGAAGAGCGAGAACGGGAGATCCCCGACGCCGCCCGGCATGCCTTCGCGGCCGAGCGAGAACTGGTCCTGGAACTCTCCACGCATCCGCATGTAGCCGTGCAGCTCGAACACGGTCTGCGGCGAGGTCCACGGCTCGACGGTGGGGTTGCCACCGACGTCGAGGCGATCGGCGGCCGCGCCGGGCGAAGGAAGCACGTCGTCGTCCTCGACGACCTCTTCTTCCTCCTCCTCCTCCTCGATCTCTTCCTCGAGGTCCTCTTCGACCTCTTCCTCGACGACTTCTTCCTCGACGACCTCGGCGTCGCCGCCGCTGACGTCGATCGGGTCGAGCGTCGGAGCGCGAAGCCGCGGCTCCTCGTCTTCGGTCTCGAGGTCTTCGGCTTCCTCTTCGTCGTCGGCCGCTTGGGCACGCGCGACGACTGGCAGCACTGGGATCGAAAGGCCCAGCGAGAGAAGAAGGATCAGTCGCAGAGAGCGAATCTCCATCACGGCCGGGGCCTCGTAACACGAGGGGTGATGGGGGGCAACGAGCACCGCGCGCAGGATGCTCGGCCGGAGCGGGCGAGTCGATTTTGGACGGGCTCTCAGTCCACAGGCGTGCGGCGGGCGAGGCTCTCGATCCCGCGCCGGTCGACGGCCACGACGGCGGTGGGCGTCGCGTCGTCGAGCTCGAGCGAGCCGATCGCCGCGGGGACGATCCGCGACAGCGACCAGCCGCCTGCGGCCTCGACGTAGATCGCGAACGCGCGCAGCGAGGCGCGGTCGGCGTGATCGACGCGCACCGACGTGCCCTCGCGCGTGAGCGTCGGAGGCGCGGGGCGCACGCTCGGATCGGCGGACGCGAGCGGAGGCGTCAGCGCGAGCTCGGTCCAGATCTCGTCGCGGAAGGCGTCGCGCACGCCCGATGCATTCCGCAGGAGCGGCGCGACGTGATACGCGATCGACCCCGATACGCCAGTGCCGAGGCTCGACTGCACGGTGCTCATCTGATCGCGGTACGTCGCGAGCTCCCAGCGTCGCTCGGGCACCGGATCGATCAGCGCCGCGTGGTTCATGCCGGCGAGGATGGTGCGGCCCTCGTGCGCATGCGTGGCCCACCACGCGAGCAGGCGATCGAAGCTCTGCGCCTCGGTGCGCCAGTAGAGCTGCGGCGCGAGGTAGTCGACCCAGCCCTCCTCGATCCAGCGGAGGGGGTCGCAGTAGATCGCCTCGTAGGCGTCGAGGCCGCTGATGCCGGACGGCATGCCCGGGCGGTAGATCCCGAACGGGCTGATGCCGAAGCGCACGTCGTCGCGCTCGGCGGCGATCGCCTCGGAGACCTCGCGCACGAGGTCGTGCACGTTCTGCCGGCGCCAGTCGCCCAGCTCGAGCGCGCCGCCACCGTCGACGTACGCGGCCCAGGTCGCGTCGTCGGGGAACGCCTCGCCGGCGATCGGGTACGGATAGAAGTAGTCGTCGAAGTGGATGCCATCGACCTCGTAGCGAGAGACGATGTCGCGGACGACCGAGACGACGTGGGCGCGCACGGCGGGCGCGCCGGGGTCCATGAGGATCTGCGTGCCGTACTGGTGCGCGTGCGCGGAGAGCGTGCGCGTGACGTGGTTGGTGGCGGTGGTCGCGGTCGCGCTCGCCATGCCGCGGTAGGGGTTGATCCATGCGTGGATCTCGATGCCGCGCGCGTGGCCCTCGGTGATCCAGGTGGCGAGCGGATCCCAGCCGGGATCGCGGCCCTGCTCGCCCGAGAGATAGCGGCTCCACGGCTCGATCGAGGACTCGTAGAGCGCGTCGGACTCGGGACGGACCTGCACGAACGCGGCGTTCATGCGCAGCTCCTCCATGACGTCGAGGATCGCGACGATCTCCGCGCGGCCCTGCGTCGCGTCGAGCGTCGAGGCCGAGGGGAAGACGATGTTCCACACGGAGGGGATCCATGCGCCGCGGATCTCGCGCGCGGACGCGACGGGCTCGCGGACGATCGTCGGATCGCTGGCGTCGCTCCCGGCGTCGTCGGCGCGGGCGTCCGCAGAAGAGGCGGCATCGCGTGGCGTCGCGCCGTCGAGCGTCGATGCGTCGCGGGAGACGTCGGGGCCGCCGCAGGCGCCGAGCGCGAGCGCGAAGACACAGGAGGCGACCGTGACGCGGAGCGAGACCTCGGGGCGCATCGCGTGAGGATACGCGTCCGCGGCCTCGATCGGCACGCGCTCGCTCGTGCGAGGATGCCGTTGCCGCGAGCAGGTCGCGCGGCGTGCAGCGGAGGTCCGACCATGCTCTTCGACATTCGACTGGGACGCGCTCAGGCGCTCGTGATCGCGGCATCGATGCTCTCGGGAGGGCTCGCGTTGGCGGCCGCGGGATGCACCGAGACCGATGGACGGCGGCGCCCCGATGGGTCGAGACCCTCGGGCGATGTCGACTCCGGCGGGCCGATTCCGGGCGTGGACTCGGGGCCGCGGCCGGTGTTCGACGCCGGTCCGCCGGCCTGTCACGGCGGTGACGACGACGACATCGACGAGGACGGCTTCACGCCGGCGCAGGGCGACTGCTACGACTGCAGCGCGCAGGTGAACCCGGCGGCGTTCGACGACCCGAGCAACACGGTCGACGAGGACTGCGACGGCACGCCGGCGACGATGGCCGAGCAGTGCGACACCGGGCTCGCGATCGACTCCGGCGATCCGCAGGACGCGGCGCGCGCAATCGGGCTGTGTCGGTTCATCACCGAGACCGAGACCGGCTGGGGCGTGATCTCGGCGCGCTACACGCGCGCCGACGGAACCGCGATGCCGGCGAGCCCGCTGCAGCACGGGCTGCTCTCGAGCCTCGGCTCGGTCTCGTCGCGGGTCGGCAACGCGATGCTGTCGATCTCGTCGGGCGCGGCGCGCGCGCCGGGGCAGGCCGGGTACACGACGGCGTGCGACGAGTACACGACGGGGCCGTCGGGCGGTCCGCCGGCGGGGCTCGATCCGGACTCGCCGGCGTGTCCGGGCGTCGTCAGCGGAGCGGTCTACGATCCGGTCGCGCTCGAGGTGCGGATCCGAGTGCCGAGCAACGCGGAGGGGTTCCGGTTCGAGTCCAACTTCTTCACGTACGAGTACCCGAACTACATCTGCAGTGAGTACAACGACTTCTTCGTGGTCGTGATGGAGCCGCGACCCGCGGGATCGAGCGACGGCAACATCGTGTTCGATGTCGACGGCAACAAGGTCAGCGTCAACAACAGCCTGCTGCGCGCGTGCGCGCCGGGAACGCACGGAGGGCGCACGTTCGCGTGCCCGCTCGGCGTCGGGCCGCTCGCGGCGACGAGCTTCGACGACACCGCGGAGTGCGGCGTGGAGGGGATCCCCGGGTTCCCGTTCCCGTTCCCCGGCAGCGATGCGGAGGTCGGCGCGTCGACGGGCTGGCTGCGCACCGAGGCGCCGGTCGAGGGCGGCTCGATCATCACCCTGCGCTTCGCGGCGTGGGACGCGGGCGATCCGACGCTCGACTCGCTCGCGCTGATCGATGCGTTCGAGTGGCTGCTCGAGGATCCGGGGATGGTCCACACCGATCCGATCCTCTTCTGACCTCAGCAGTAGTGCTCGCCCCCGAGGGCCCGCACGGGAGCGCGCGCCGCGCGCGCGGACGGGAGGGCCCGGAGCGGGCGAGCCGATCTGTGATCGGGGCGTCGGCTCACGCCGACATGCGACCGCGGAACGAGCGATCGAAGAGACGCACGCGCCGCATCAGCAGATCGAGGACGAAAAGGGCGAGCGCCGCGAAGAGCAGGGGTGACCACTGCTCCTCGCGGCGGCGCACCGTCTCGCCGGCAGGATCGAAGAGCGCGGCGGAGTCGGGATCGCGCTCGCCGCCGGCCACCTCGGAGATCCGGGCGAGCAGCTCGAGATCGGGCTCGAGGCGCGCGTACTCGGGCGGGTAGGGGCGCACCAGCTCGGCGCGGCTCTCGGCGATCAGGCGTCCGCCCTGGCGGTGCTCCGCGGTGACGACGAAGCTGCCGTAGCGATCGAGCGGGAAGCGCGCCTCGTAGCGGCCGGGGGCGGACTGACGCAGCGCGTGCTCCTCGGTGACGCGCTCGCGCGCCGGCGCGCCCATCGGGCCCTCGACGCGCACGGTGGAGACGAGCGCGTTGACGAACTCGTCGGACTCGTCGATCGCGTCGACGACCACGCGCGCTTCGTCGCCGGCGACCTCGGCGCGCATCGGCAGCTCGTGCTGCTCGCGCTCGCGCATGTGCTCGCGGACGAGCTGCACCCAGAAGCGCGAGAAGCCGCTCCAGCGCAGCCAGTCGAGCGCCCAGCGGTTCTTGACGTCGCTGGTCCACGCGAGCGACCAGCCGAGGCCGACGCGCCAGCGCGCGAGCAGGGGCTCGCCGAGCTCGCTCTCGAGGATCACCTGCGCGGGCGCGGGCCGGGCGCGCGTCGCGACGTAGCCGTGGAGGAAGGGCGCGCTCGCGACGTCGACGCCGCGCAGGAAGTCCGCGGGCGAGACGACGCGCGCGCGCACGTACTCCTCGACGACGTCGCTGCGTGTGACCGTGCTCGTCTCCTGCATGAAGATGCGCGGCACGTTGTGCGCGTCGCTGGTGAAGTACGCGCGGCCGCCGCCGAGATCGGCGATCTGCGCGAGGAGCGCGCGGTTGACGTCGGGGCCGACGCCGACGCTCGAGACCGTCATGCCCTCGGCGCGCATCAGCGAGACGAGCTCGGGGATGCCGCTCTCCTGCGTCTGGCCGTCGGTCAGGAGGATCACGTGCTTGAGGCGCGCGCGGGTGACCGAGAGATCCTGGAAGGCGAGATCGAGCGCAGGGAAGATCGCGGTGCCGCCCCGCGCGGCCATGCGGCCGATGTCGCGCTGGATCGCGATGCGGTTGCCGGCGCTCTGCATGCGCACGATGCGCTCGGGCTGGGAGTCGAAGCCGACCACCTCGAGGTAGTCCGAAGACGAGAGGAGCTCGGCGGTCGCGCGGGCGGCGTCCTTCGCGAGCTCGATCTTCTCGCCGCTCATCGAGCCCGAGCGATCGATCACGAGCGCGAGCGCGAGCGAGGGTTGATCGCGGCGGCGCTCACCCTCCATGCGCACCGGGAGGATCCGATCGAGGCGCGTGCCTCTCCAGCCGCCGAGGCCGAAGGAGCGCTCGCCGCCGGCCATCAGGAAGCCGCCGCCGGTGTCGCGCACCCAGCGCTCGATCGCGTCTTGCTGCGAGGCGCTGACCGCGTCGGCCGGGACGTCGCCGAAGATGACGAAGTCGAAGCGCTCGAGCTCGGCGGCGGAGGTCGGGATCGCGCGGGGAGAGCGCACGTCGACGTCGAGCTCGCCCGCGATCAGCGCGCGTGACAGGTGCGCTGCGGCGGCGGCGTCGGGCTCGACGTAGAGCACCGTGGGGCGGCCCGGCACGACGACGGTCGCGGCGAAGCGATCGTTGGCGTCGAAGCGATCGGGGCCGCGGGGCTCGAGCTCGATGCGGTACGTGACGGGGCCGGGCACGTGCACGATCGAGCCGAACTCGAGCTCGCTCTCGCCCTGCGTCAGCTCGACGTCGCGCACCGAGTCGAGGCCGTTCAGCGTCTGGCCTTGGTAGAGACGCACGCGCGCGGCGCCGGGCTGGGTCGCGAAGATCTGCGCGCGCACGGTGAAGGGCTGGCCGACCTGGATGCCGTCGGGGAGGGTGAGCGCGGAGACGGCGAGCTCGGCGGGGGGGCCTTCGCGGAACGGGACGTGCGAGATGCGGACGCCGAGCTCCGCCGCGCGCTGCG
This sequence comes from Myxococcota bacterium, assembly GCA_030855295.1. Lineage (GTDB taxonomy): Bacteria > Myxococcota_A > Polyangia > Polyangiales > Sandaracinaceae > Sandaracinus. The sequence continues at coordinate 22,282 of JALYRN010000013.1, forward strand.
CCTCGGCGAGCGCGTCGCCGTGCGTCTGGGCGCCGTCGGACATCAGGAGCACGCGCCGCAGGTGCCCGGGGGGGAAGAGGCCGTACGCGAGCTGCAGCGCGGCCTCGACGTCGGTGCCGGCGTTCGCCTCGGAGCCGACCTCGCCGTGGCGCTCGAGCGGCGGGAGCGCAGCGTCTTCTTCGGCTCCATCGCCGAGCGGCACGACGCGGGCGTCGCGCGCGAAGGTGACGAGGCGCACGTCGTTCTCGTCGCGCGCGCGCCACGTGGCCTCGACGCGATCGCGAGCGCGGACGAGATCGGTGTCGCTCACGGAGTCCGAGACGTCGACCAGGAGCACGACCGCGATGCGCGTCGCGTCGGTGGTGCGCGCGGGGCGCGCGAGCGCGAGCGCGAGCGTGCCGAGGAGCAGCGTGCGCAGCGTGACGCCGATCCAGCGCTGCGCATGCGGGAGATCCGCGAGGGAGCGCCACGCGCCGAGCGCGATCAGCGGCGCGATCGACGTCAGCGCGAGCCAGCGCGGCGCGAGCAGCTGCCATCGCTC
>JALYRN010001241.1 GCA_030855295.1 Myxococcota bacterium
CCGCAGCGCGGCGGGGCGTCGGCGATCGCGTCGGTCTCCGCGGTGCCGCCGACCAGCGGCGCGGCGAGCGCGCACTCCGGGTAGGACCACGCGTCGGGTGCGGCGTCGCTCGCGACGGCAGCGTCGAGCGGCGCATCGCTCGAGCCACACGCGACCACGAGACCGATCACGAGAACGAGTGCGAGACGTCGAGCTGTCACGGCGCCGAGCATACCCGCGTGCGGGCCCGCGTCGCTGGCGGATCGGCGGCTCGAGCGCCGAGCACACCTGTCGAGTCAGCGGCACGCAGGGAGCGTGGCGGCGGTCGGGCACGAGGGCGCCGGCGCGGACGAGAGCAGCGCCTCCGCGGAGTCGATCGCGTGACGCGCGCCGCGCGCCACGATGTCGAAATGGGTGCTGTCGTCGACGCAGACGCTCGGCACGACGCCGTCGCCGCGCAGGTGATCGACGATGCAGCTCACGTCGGCTGGCGTCGCGAGCGTGTCGGCGGTGCCGGCATAGACCAGCACCGGGGCGCCCGCGGGATCGCCGTGCAGGATGTTGGACTCCATCCATGCCCACAGGGTGCTCGCCGTGCCCGTGCACGCGCCGCCTTCGGCGCACGAGATCAACCCGGTGCGCAGCGTCTCGTCGACGAGATCTCCGAACGTCGGCGCGATCGTGGGAATCGATCCCGCGAGCTCGAACACGCACTCGCGCTCGATCGCCTCGACCATGCTCGCGCGCACGGGCGACGCGAAGCCCTCGCCGCGTCGCTCCTCTCCGAGCTGCCCCGCGTGCCATGCCTGGAGGAAGAGCGACGCGATCGCGGCGGGCGCGCCTCCGTTGAACGTCGTCGGGACGCCCGGGAAGCGATAGCCGGTGACGTCGCGGGAGATCGGCCATCCGGGCGCGAACGGGATCACCAGCGCGAGGTCGCCGCCCGCGCCGTACGTGCGCTCGAGCGCCTGCGCGGACAGCACCACGCCACCTCCCTGGCTGTGTCCCGTCATCACGATCGTGTCGCTGAGCGTCGCCTCGGGCAGCAGCGCTCGAAGGGCGCGCGCGGCATCGAGCTGCGATCGCGCGGTGTCCTCGTTGTCGCCGTAGCCCTGCGTCCCCTCGGTGCCCAGGCCGGCGTAGTCCGGCGCGATGATCGGCCAGCCGCGCGCGGCCCACGGCAGCGTCAGCGCATCGGACGCGGTCTCGATGCGCGACGGCGCGCAGACGTCGGCCAGGCCGGCCGTGCCGTGCGCCGCGACGAGCATCGGCGAGGGCGACTCCCGGAGCGTCTCGGGCACGAGCACGCGCGCGCTCGAGACTGCCGCGCGGTCGCCCGAGCGCGTGGTCTGGAACGCGATCCGCAGCAGGTGCGCGCCGGTCGTCGGCTCCACGTCGGTGATGCCGACCGCCGCGAGCCGCGAGGCGAGCTCGCTCGGCGGGATCCAGCGGTCGTACGCGCACCGCAGGACGTCGCCGCGCGCATCGAGCGCGGGCCCCGAGAGGTCGGGGCTCGCCGCGTAGATCTCCTCGGGCGCGAGCTCACAGGGCACGGCGAGCGCCAGGCGAGCGGGCGCGGTGCCGGCGTCGGAGCCCGGGCCCGCGTCCACGATCGACGGCGCGTCCAGGAGGGCGGCGTCGAGGAGCACCGCTGCGTCGACGTCGACCGCGTCCGGTCCGCAGCCGACGATCGAGGCGACGCAGAGACAGAGCGCGATGCGGTGCATGGCGTCGATGCTGCACGAACGCCGCCGCGGCGGCCATCGGCGCGACGACGCGCTACATCGAGCGGACATGAATGCGAACGGTGGAGCTGCCCCCGCGAGAGCGTTCGATCCGTCGAGCCGCTCGCCGCTGACGCCCCGCGACGCCGGCCGCTTCACCGCCGAGACGCTCTTCGATCGCGTCGCGCGCGCGCTCTGCGCCGCGGAGTGCGTGCCGCGCAAGGAGCTCTACGAATCGTGGGAGGTCGCGCGCCGGGTGCGGCGTCGGTTCCGAGGTGGCCGCGTGGTCGACCTCGCGTGCGGGCACGGCCTGATCGCGCACCTGATGCTGATCCTCGACGATCGCTCGCCGCGCGCGCTCGCTGCCGATCGGCGCCTGCCGCCGAGCGCGGCGCGCGTCGCGGAGGCGCTCTGTCGCGCGT
>JALYRN010001242.1 GCA_030855295.1 Myxococcota bacterium
GGCACACGCTCCGCCGCTCGGCCGGCAGCCCGCGCCGTCGGCGAACGCCACCTGCCGATCGCCGCAGGCCGGAGTGGCCGGCGGCTGGCAGGTCTGCTCGCCAGGTGACCACCCCGCCGGACACTCGCCGGGTGAGACCGCGGCGGGCATCGCCGGCGCGGCGATTTCCTCAATGAATCCAGCATCATCGGTCCCGCCACCAGGCGGCGGAGGGGAGCCGCAGCCGGTCCCCACGAGCAACAGGACGAGGCCCAGGTGGCGCACCATGCGCCGCCCGATGGAAGAGCCGTGCCGCACATCGGCGCGCGATCGTCGAGGCCCGTCGACGCGGAGGACGGGGTATATCAGCGGAGCGATCGAGGAGGAGCGAGCGTGGAGCGAGCGATCGCCGATGGAGTGCGCCCGACGCTGGTCGGACTGGAGCCCGGAGCGCTGCTCGCGGGCGCGACGATCATGTTCTGGCTGCAGGAGCGCGGCGCCGATTTCGCGCTGGCGACCTGCGGCGAGGATCCGCTGGCGGCGCCGCTCGCGCGCGCGCTCGCTGCGCGCTCGCTGCCGGCTGCGATCACCGTGCTCGACATGCTCGACGGCATCGAAGCGCCGATCCTGATCGGTGCCGGCGGCGCGATCGACGCCGCGCTCGGGCTCCTCGAGGGCTCGCCGCGATCGGGCGCGCGCATCGCGCTCGTCGGCCTCGGCGCCGAGGTCTGCGTCGGCATCGAGGCCGAGCGAACCGCCGCGCGCCTCGCGGCGTGTCTGGCCGAGGGCTCGCTGATCGACCGCACGCTGCTGCAGCCTCGGGGCACGATCGCGCGCGCCTGGATCGAGCTCGTCGAGGACGTGCACCACGAGATCGGCCCCGCGCGTCAGCTCCCGATCGTCGACGCGATCCGCGCTGCGCTCTTCGGCAAGCACGGCCGCGTCGCGGTCGACCTCGCCGCCCGCGACTGCCCTGCCCTCGTCACCCTCGACACCGCGTCGATCCTCTGGCTCGACCCCGCACGCATGACGCTCGGATCCAGCGCGCGCTGACGCGCCGCGCTGTGGATCAGAACGCCCCGCTGATCGTCGCCAGGCCGCCGCCCTCCATCGGCGCGAGGCCGACCTGGATCGGAGGAGCGGCGTCGCTCTCGGTGCGCGCGCCGTCGGGTCCGGGCCGCGGCGCGTCCATCCCTTCCGTCAGCACGAACGCGGTGATCAATCCCGCGATCGACGTCGCGGCCGCGACCGCGCCGAAGATCTGCACCGAGAACTCGCCGGTCGCCGCGGCCGCGAGCGCGGGGACGATCGTGCCGGCGCCCGCGCCGATCACGAACCCCAGCGTCATGAACCAGCCGCGGCGCGACGTGACCCGCGCGCCGGCCGCGACGATGATCGACGTCGTCAGCAGCCCGGTGCCGAGCCCGGCCGCGGTGATCGCGAAGCCCTGCGAGCTGTCCTGCGCGGCCGCGATCGCGGCGAGCAGGCCGAGCCCGGTGCCCCAGATGCCGCCGGTCTCGACGAAGCGCACGTCGTTCGTCGAGGGGCTCAGGCCGTAGCCCATCGTCGCACCGATCAGCATGCCGCCGAGCCCGAACGCCATCGGGAACGCCGTGCGCTCGATCATGCCGTCCCGGGTCTCGATGAAGGTGCCGGTGATCGGATCGAAGCGGCCGCCGGTCGGCCCGAGGACCGGATCGAACGCGCCCCACATCAAGAAGCCCATGCCGAGCCCGTAGCGCAGGCCCATGCTCATCGAGGGCCCGACGCCGGTGCGCAGCCCGTTGCCGGAGTCGAGGCCGGCGACGCCCAGCGCCATGATGCCGCCGCCCGCGAGCATCGAGAGGCTGTACACCAGGTTCTCCGCCGAGCCGCTGCCGCTGCCGCCGCTCTCGAGCCCCGCCGCGTACGGGATCCAGAAGCCGAGGTACACGCCGTACACCGCGGCCGTGATGTAGAGCTCGATCGCCTCGCCGTCGCCGCGGCGCGTGGGATCCGCCGGCGGCGTGGGCTCGGCGCGAGCGCCCGGACGCTCGGCGTCGATCGGCGCCACGGGCGCGGTCGGCTGGTAGCCGTAAGGCGTCATCGCGCCGTACTGCGTGGTCGGGCCGATCTGCTGCACCGCCGGCGGCGGGACCTGCTGTTG
>JALYRN010001243.1 GCA_030855295.1 Myxococcota bacterium
GGAACGCGCTGCGCGCCCTCGTCCTCGCGCATCCGAGCTCGTCCGCCGCCGCGCGCGCTCGCGCTCGGCTCGCCGAGATGGGATCCTCCGGCGACGCACCGTGATCCCGCGCGCCACCCTGCTCCTCGCGCTCGTGCTCGCCGGGTGCACCGCCGACGACGTGGTCGCGCGCGCTCGCGATCTCGACGCCACGGTTCCGCTTCGAGACGCCGCTGCCGACGCCTCGCTCCCCAGCTACTGCGCGGGCGAGGGCCCGCCCGTCCTGGTGTCCGATCGCGGCGCCACGATCTGCAGCGGTGGCCTCGCCGAGAGCACGTTCCGATTCGCGCTCTGCGCATGCGAAGGATGGGTCGCCGCCGCGCCGCTCGTCACCGACTCCTTCGCGAGCGCCGACGGACCCTACTCGCCCCTGCGCGCCGGTCGCGCCGGCTCGGTCGGCAGCAACGCGCGCATCGCGATCAACGCGCCCGCCACGATCTCCGGTGCGCTCTGGTCCGCCGGCGGCGTGCAGGCAGGCGGCGGCGCGGACGTCTTCGTCGGCTCCGATCTGCACGTCGGCGATGCGATCGAGAGCGACGCTCCGCTCGACGTGGACCGAGACGCCTTCGTCGCCGGCGGCGTGCGCGCGAGCACGCTGCGAATCGGCGGCATCCTGACGCTCCCACCGGGCGCGACGATCGACACCACCACGCCGCCGGCGATCGGCCGCGAGCTCCGCGCGAGCGTCACGGTCGCGCCTCCCTGCGCGTGCGACGCCGCCGATCTCCTCGACGTCGCAGCGCTCGTCGCCGCGCACGCGAGCGACAACGACGATACTCTGGTCGGCCTCGATCCGCGCGCGCTCGACGGCTACGTCGGCCCCTCGACGCTCGTGCTGCCGTGCGGTCGTCTCTACCTCGAGCGCGTGCTCGGCGACGGCGACCTCACGCTCGTGGTCACCGGCCGCACCGCGCTCTTCATCGCGGGCGACCTCTCGTTCGACGGTCGCTTCACCGTCGTGCTCGACGGCCCGGGCGCCGAGCTCGATCTCTTCATCGCCGGCGATCTCGGCGTCGACCGCGTGCTGCGCCTCGGCGACGAGCTGCGGCCCGCGCGCGCGCGCCTCTACGTCGGCGGCGCGGGCAGCATCGCGCTCTCGAGCGACGGCGTGTTCGGCGGCAACCTCTACGCGCCGCGCGCCGAGCTGGTCGCGGCGGGCGAGGTGAACGTCTACGGCAGCGCCTTCGTGCGGCGCATGAGCGCGTCGGGACCGATCTCGCTGCACTACGACACCTCGGTGCTCCGCGCCGGCGATCCCTGTCCACCGCGCGATCCCCCCTCGTGCGACAGCTGCCTCGAGTGCCGCAACCAAGCGTGCGTCGACGGTGCATGCGGCGCGTGCACCGACTCGTCGCAGTGCTGCGCGCCCCTCCTGTGCGTCGCCGGCGCGTGCGTCCCCGAGCCCTTCTAGCCCGCGAGCCACCCGACGCTCAGCGCCGTCGCGTTGACGATCATGTGGATCGCGATCGGCGCGCGCAGCGTGTCCGATCGCAGCCTCGCCCACCCGAGGATCATCCCGATCGCCATCGGCCCGATTCGCGCGATGCCGTGCGCCTCGTGCAGCGCCCCGAAGAGCAGCGCCGAGATCACGATCGCCGACCACGGCGGAACGATGCGCGCGAGGTGCGGCAGCAAGAGCCCGCGGAAGAGCAGCTCTTCCCCGATCGGCGCGAGCACCGCGCCGGCGACGAACGTCATCGCGAGCGCGAGCGCCGGGCGATCGCCCGCGAGCACCGTCCCCAGCGTCTCCGACGCGCCCTCGAGCCCGAGCTCCCGCGCGAGCGCGAACAGCGGCGTCGCGACGTAGAGCACGCGAGGCACCCACGCGAGCACGTAGAACGCGCCCAGCGCGACCGTCTTCGCCGGCGAGAGCGGCGCCTCGCCGTGCATCGTCACCGCCGGGCCCCGCGCCCGGCGCGACGCGATCCACACCGCGAGCCCCGCGAGCACGACCAGCACGATCTCCGATCCCATCAGCGCGCTCTCGAGCACGAGCTCGCCCGCCCCGCTCCGGCACGCGAGCAGCGCCGCGCCCACGCCCGCCATCGCGCCGAGCGCCGGGATCGTCACGAACGGCGCCCACACG
>JALYRN010001244.1 GCA_030855295.1 Myxococcota bacterium
CGTCTGCGCAGCGGGCCCCTTCAGCGGCGAGCTCGCGGCCGAGGGCGACGCGGTCGCCGTGAGCGGCGTGCGCGGCCTGGTGGTCTGCGTGCGCGAGCTCGACGGCGGGCTGATGTGGAGGCGTGGGATCGACGCGGACGTTCTGTCGATCGCGGTCGACCCGGCGACCTCGACCTTGATTCTCGGCGGACGCCAGGACGGCTCGCTGACGCTCGAGGGCGACGCGCCCCTTCCTCACCGCGGAGGTGGGGACGCGTGGGCCGCGGGCTTCGCGCTCGACGACGGCGCGCTGCGCTGGGCGCGCTCGTGGGGCGGGCTCGCGTCGGACGCGGGGAGCGCCTTGGCTCCCGGCGACGACGGCCGGGTTCGCTTCGTCGGGAGCTTCGCCAGCGAGGCGCGCATGGACCGTGTGCTGCTCACGTTCGCGTCGGGCGGCCTCGCGATCGCGTCGCTCGCTCCTTCGGACGGTCGAGACGCGTGGGCGCGAGGCGCGCAGACCTCGTCGCTTCCGACGATCGAGGACGCGATGGTCGTCGACGCCGGGCTCGTCGTGCTCGCCCGGGATGCGTCCGTGATCGATCTCGGCGACGACGTGACCCTCGACACCTTCGGGCGGGCATTTTCTCTTCTGCGATGGCGGGATCGATGAGCGAGCGAACGCACCTCACCAGCCGCCCGGTCGTCCCCGTGCTCGCGATCCGGGTCGAGGTCGTGGAGGGGCCCGACCGCGGCAAGACGCTGGAGCACGCGACCGGTGATCTGTCGATCGGCAGCGCCGAAGGGAACGCGCTCGTGCTCACTGATCCGACGGTGTCGCGCTTCCACGCCGAGCTCGGGATCCGGAGCGGCCGGGTCGTGGTGTCGGATCAGGGCTCGACCAACGGCACCCGGATCGGCGTCGCCGTGCTGCACGGGGCCCGCGCGGAGCTCGACTCGGGCGCGAACCTGTCGCTCGGCCGCACGCGCCTGCGGGTGCAGGCGATCCAGACGGACGCGGAGGGCGACGAGGCGGTCCTGCCGTTCGGCGATCTCTGGGGGACGTCGGCGGCGATGCGCCAGCCGCTGGCCGACCTCGCGCGCGTCGCGCGCGGCGACATCGCGGTGCTGGTCCAGGGCGAGTCGGGCACCGGCAAGGAGCTCGCGGCGCGCGCGCTCCACGAGCGGAGCGCCCGGGCGGGCCGGCCGTTCGTGACCGTCGACTGCGCCGCGATCGCGCCGCAGCTCGTGGCCAGCGAGCTCTTCGGCCACGAGCGCGGTGCGTTCACCGGCGCCGAGCGCCGGAGGATCGGGGCGTTCGAGCAGGCGCAGGGCGGGACGGTCTTCCTCGACGAGGTGGGCGAGCTCTCGCCCGAGCTCCAGGCGATGCTGCTCGGCGTGCTCGAGCGACGGCGCTTCCGTCGCGTGGGCGGCACCGAGGACGTGCAGGTCGACATCCGCCTGGTCTCCGCCACGCATCGCGATCTGCGCGCCGCGGTGAACGCCGGCAGCTTCCGCCTCGACCTCTTCTACCGCGTCGCCGCGGTGCGCGTCGTGCTGCCGCCGCTGCGGGAGCGGGTCGAGGACCTCCCCGCGCTGATCCGCCGGTTCCTCGTCGAGCTCGGCAGCGACGAGGATCTCGACGCGCTCTTCTCGCACGAAGATCTGGTCGCGATGGAGCGCCACGCATGGCCGGGGAACGTGCGCGAGCTGCGGAACGTCGTCGCGGGCACGCTCGCGCTCGGTCGGATCGCGCCGCTCGATCGAGGCGTCGGGGGCGCGGGCGAAGACGACGAGGGCGCGCTCTTCGACCTCGAGTACAAGGTCGCGAAGCGCGAGATCCTCGATCGGTTCGAGCGCAGGTACCTGACCCGCCTGCTCGAGCGCACCGGCGGGAACGTGCGCGCGGCGTCTCGCGAGTCGCGCCTCGAGCGCAACCACCTCACCGAGCTGCTGCGCCGCCACGGCCTGCGCGACGGCTAGCGAGCGGGCGCGCTGGGGAGAGGCACGGCGAGCGCGCTAGTACCTCTGCCCGGAAGTTCGATCCGGGTTCTCGAGGTAGACGGAAATAGCCGTGCTTCTTCGTGAGTTGAAGCGCGCATGGCAGGACCGAAGGCTCGCTCGTTCGCGCTGAGCGCGATGCTGC
>JALYRN010001245.1 GCA_030855295.1 Myxococcota bacterium
TCGGCGTCGGCGCGCCCGAGCCGAACAGCATCTCGAACACCGCACCGGGCTCGAACACCGGCTCGTTGTAGAGGTAGGGCGCGCGGTGCGAGATGTAGCGGACGGCGGTGCCGGGGCCGCGCACGCCGTGCAGCGGCGTGACGGCGAGCACCAGCGAGCGGAAGCGCGTTGTGCCGAGCACGTCGGCGGCGATCTCGTCGAGCGACGCGCCCGACGCCGTCATGAAGTCCCAGTCGTTGCTCTCGCTCGCGTATGCCGGATCGATGATCGGATTGCCGCCGGTGAGGATGCCCACCGCGCCCTCGACGTGGGGGTTGTTGCGGCCGCGGACCGGCAGCGTCGTGCCCGAGATCACGTTCACGTAGTCGCGCACCGGCGTCAGCCCTCGCAGCAGCGAGCTCGGCTCCCACGCCGCACCGGTCGTCGCGGGCGCCCAGCTGCCCGGGTGCGTGCCGTTGCCCCAGAACCAGAGCGCGAAGCGCATCGGCAGCGGCTCACCGCCCGCGAGCGCGGTGCCGCCGAGGTTCGTCATCGCGTCGAGGAGCGGCATGCCGATCCCGACGGTCGCGCCGGTCGCGAGCGCGCCGCGCAGGAACGTGCGTCGTGACAGCCCGCGTCGCCGGCTCATCGTCTCGCCCCCTCGGATCGCGGGCTCATGGCGTCGCTCCCGCGCGCGGCCGCCACGCATAGCGGAACGCGCTGCTCCGGGCGAGCTCACCCATCAGCGCGAGGAGATCACCGCTGCTCGCGTCGGCGAGCCGCTGCATCTCGGGATCGGTCGCGGAGACCGTGGAGCCGACCGCCGACGCGAACACTTGCGACGCGACGCAGGGCACGAACGCGGGGTGCTCCGCAAGCGCGCGCGCGAGCCCCTCGGCGTCCTCGAAGGGCACGCCGTCGAGCTCTCCGCTGGCGTCGATCGGCAGCCCGTTGTGCGTCTCTCGGTGGCTGCCGTCGGCATCGAAGTGCTCGAGCGCGAGCCCGATCGGATCCATGAACGCGTGGCAGCTCGCGCAGATCGGCTCGCGCTGGTGGATCGCGACGAGCTCGCGCGTGGTGACCAGCATTCCTTCTTCGACGTCCGGCAGCTGGGTGTCGACCTCGGGCGGCGGCGGCGGGATCGACTGGCAGAGCAGGCGGCGGCGCACGAAGAGACCGCGCAGCGCGACCGAGGTCTTGCCGGGGTACGAGTGCATCGCGAGCAGCCCCGGCGTCGTCAGGATGCCGGCGCGCGGGCTCGCGGCGTCGAGCTCGATCGCCGAGAGCTCCGCGCCGTATGCCGCCGGGTCGAGGCCGTAGAGCGGCGCGAGCGGCGCGTCGACGTACGTCGTGTGGCTGGTGAAGAGCCCCGGCAGACCGCCGCGCGTCACGCTCGCGCTCGCGGTGCGGACGAGCTGCGGCGCGAGCGACGCGGAGAACGCCTCGAAGCCCGGGAAGACCATGGGATCCTTCTCGACCGTGCGGAGCGCGTCGACCTCCAGCAGATCGGAGAGGAACGCCTCGATCCCCGCGGCCGCACGCGGATCCGACACCATGCGATCGATCGCGGCATCGAGGCCGTCGTCGGTGAGGAGCTCGCCCGTCTCGGCGGCGTCGAGGAGCGCGTCGTCGGGCGTCGAGCTCCACAGCAGGTACGCGAGGCGCGTCGCGAGCTCGTGGCTCGCGTAGCGGATCCGGATCGCGCCGCTGCCTACAGCCGGCGCTGCCGGATCGTCCTCGCCGATCTCGACGCGATAGAGGAAGTGCGGCGACTGCAGCAGCCCGGTCAGCGCGTGCTCGAGCCCGAGCTGCGGATCGCCGAGCGACCCGCCGATCGACGCGGAGAGCGCGCTCCAGCGGCGGAGCTCGTCGTCGCCGAGCGGACGGCGGAACGCGCGCCGGCCGACCCGGGCGAGCACCTCGCGCGTGCAGGGATCGCCCTCGACGGCCGCGGGAACGCACGCGCTGCCGCCGCCGCCCGAGAGCAGCGCATCCCGGCGCGCCGCGTCCGCGAACACATAGCGCACGATCTCGCGCGCCGAGCCCTCGTACGCCTCGACGGTGGTCGGCGCGAGCCCGCCGCGCGCCGCTGCGATCGCCGTCGCCCACTGGCCGATCGCGCGCACCGGCGCGTCGTCGTCC
>JALYRN010001246.1 GCA_030855295.1 Myxococcota bacterium
CGCCGGGGCCTCGTGCGCGAACCGCCGCGCGAGCGCGTCGGACTCGAGCTCGCGCCACGGAGCGCGCCGCCGGACCACCGGCGCGTACGCGTCTGGCTGCGCGATCGACACGAGGACCTCGGTGCCTTCGTCGGTCGCGACCCGGACCTCCTGACCGATCCACGTCGGGCTGCCGCTCGGTCCGAGCGAGGCCCACCCCGCGATCGCTTCGCCGCGTGGTCCCGCGACGCGGCCGCGCACGAATGCTCGCTCGGTCACGCCGGAAAGATACCCCACGCGAGCGCGCGACCCACGGGACCGGTCGCGCCGCCGCGCGCCGGAGCGCCGTTCTCGCGGCCGAGCGCCTCAGGGGCTCTCTCGCGGCTCCGACTCGATCGCAGCCTCGCGCAGCTCGATCACGCGCGAGCGCTGGCCGTCGAGCACCAGGATCGTCCCCGCCTCCTCGTCGCGGGCGAGCCCATCGATCGACTCGATCCCGAGCTCCGCGAGATCGATCACCGGCGTCAGCTCCGCGCTCGCGGTGTCGAACCGATGCAGCGTCGAGCCGATCCCGAGCAGGAGCGCGCCCTGCTCGATCACGATCATCCCGCCCGCGACGAGCGAAGCGTCCGGGAGCTGCCACCACGCGACGTCCGCGCCGCCCGCCTCGTCGTACGCGGCGACGAACGATCCGGTGACCGCGCCCCGTCCGCCCTCCTCGATCGTGCGCGGCTGCGCGTAGAGCCGCCCGCCTGCTGCGTCGCGCGCGAGGGACAGCGAGACCTGGATGGGATCGTTCTGCATCTGCTCGAACCAGCCGGGCTCGTAGCAGAAGTGCATCGCCATCGACCCGCTCGCGAGCTCGACGAGGAAGCCGTTGCTGACGGAAGTCAGCGCGAGCTGTCCGTCGCCGAGCGCGACGACGTCGGTGAACCCGAACGGCTCCTGCGGCGCGACCGCGCGCCACAGGACGTCGCCGGTCTCGAGGTCGCGGACGACGCCGTCGCGCTCGAGCAGCAGCCTCCGCCCGGTCACGGGCTCGACCGCGACGCCGCTCGCCGGGCTCGTCCCCGCGTCGAACGGAATCTCCGCGACGACGTCGGAGACCGGCGCGATGGGCGCGGCGCGCGCGACCACGACCACCGGCGTGATCGTCGGGAGCTCGCTCGGCTCGCCGTCGAAGGTGCACCCCGCGAGCGCGAGCAGGGCACCGAGCAGGATCGAGATCGTCGCGCGCATGTTCGCTCTCCGAGCACGGAAGTGTGCCACCCCGCGCCGTCGTCGCCGGGTCGATGGAGCTCAGCAACTCGCGATCCAGCGCCGCGTCGCGGGCTCAGGGGCGCGTCAGGAGGACGCCCCAGTAGCCGGTCGCGTACGCGCGGCCGTCGGGCGCGACGAAGACCGACGTCAGCACCTCGCGCGTCGCGGGACGATCGGCGCTCCACGTGGCTCCGTCGTCGGTCGACACGAAGCTCGCGCCGTCGGACGCGACCGCGACGATCCGCCGCGCGCCGCCGGCGATGCCGCTGAGCAGCGCGCTCGGGTGCACGACGATCGAGGTCCAGCGCCCGCTCGCGTCGCGGCGCCATACCGTCCCCGGCCGCGTCGTCACGAGCAGCGTGCCGCGCTCGGTCACGAGCACGTGCTTCAGATCGATCGCCGGCGCGGGCGGCGCCTCGGCCTGCCACGTGCGGCCGTGATCCTCGGAGCGCTCGATCCGACCGTCGGCGCCGACCACCCACAGCGTCGAGCCGTGCGCGGTCATGCCGATCATGTGATCGTCGCGGCCGAGCGAGAGGCTCTGCCAGGTGCGCCCGCCGTCGTCCGATCGGAAGCGATGCCCGCGCTCGCCGACCGCGACCGCGTGGCCCTCGTCGTCGAGCCACACCGCGTGGAAGCTGCGCTCCGCCGCCGGCACCGCGACACGCCGCCAGCGCGCACCGCGATCGGTCGATCGCAGGATCGTCCCCTCGGCGCCGACCGCGAGCGCGACGCCCCGCGCGTTCATCGTGACCGCGTGCAGCGCGACGGACGTCGGCACCCGCACCCGGCGCAGTGCGCCCTCGCCGGTCGCGCGCGCGACGAAGCCGTGATCGCCGACCACGAGGCGCGTCGCTCCGTCGGACCACGTGGCGTAGAGC
>JALYRN010001247.1 GCA_030855295.1 Myxococcota bacterium
CTCTTCGTCGACCTCTGCGCCGACCGCGTGCACGTCGCGGCGACGGGGCGCGCGACCAGCCGCCGCACCGCGGCGTCGTGGGGCTCGGCGGCGGGCGTGCAAGCGGCGGTCAACGGCGACTTCTTCCGCACCGACACCTCGACGCCGATCGTGTACGGGCAGGCAGTCGGCAGCGGCGCCGCGTGGCCCATCGCGCAGACCGGCGAGGCGTCGGCGTACAGCGACGACTGGTACTACCGCGACTACGGCTGGATCGCGTTCGGTCCGAGCTGGGTCGACTTCAGCCACACCGGCCTGGTGAAGCGCCGCGGCGGCGTCACCGAGGGCTTCCAGCCGGGCACCGTCAGCGGCGCGCGGCCCGCCGGCACGATCGCGCTGGTCAGCGGCTTCCCCGAGCTCGTCACCGAGGGGCGCCGCGTGACGTGCTCGAGCCCGACGGCGTCGAGCTGCTTCTCCGATCGAAGCGACATGCGCGCGCGCCACCCGCGCACCGCGATGGGCCTCACGGAGGATCGCCGCACGCTGATCCTCCTCGTCGTCGATGGCCGCTCGACGGTGTCGGTCGGCATGTACGGCACCGAGCTCGCGTCGCTGCTCGATCAGCTCGGCGCCTGGCAGGCGTTCAACCTCGACGGCGGCGGCTCGAGCCAGATGTGGCTCGCGGGGCGCGGCACGATCAACGCTCCGTCCGACGGATCGCCGCGCTCGGTCGCGAACCACTGGGGCGTGTTCGCGGGCACCGCGGGCGGGCGGCCCGTCGCGCCGGGCAGCTGCATCCCGCGCGAGGTCGACGACTGCTTCCGCAGCTCGCAGGACGGCAGCGCGTGCGGAGAGCTCGAGGCGGTGCTCGCGCCCGGCGCGATCGATCTCGGTCGCACGTCGGACGTCGACGGCGACGGACGCGCCGACGTGTGCGCGCGCTCGGCCGCGGGGTGGATGTGTCATCCGTCGGCGGGCGACGGGTTCGCGGCATCGAGCTTCGCGATCGCGGCGCTCTCGGACGCGGCGGGGTTCGACGATCCGAGCCGCTTCTCGACCGTTCGCACCGGCGATCTCGACGGCGACGGACGCGCCGACGTGTGCGCGCGATCGAGCGCCGGCATGCGCTGCTGGATCTCCGACGGCGCGGGCTACGGCGACGCGATCGAGGGGCCGGCGCTCGACGACGCGGGCGACTGGGATCAGGCGATGTACTTCTCGACGATCCGACTCGCCGACGTCGACGGCGACGGTCGCGACGATCTCTGCGCGCGCGGCTACTCGGGGATGCGCTGCTGGCGCTCGACCGGCGACGGCTTCGAGGCGGAGCCGACCGTCGGCCCGGCGTGGGGCAACGCCGCAGGATGGAGCGAGCCCTCGCGCTACGGGACGATCCGCGTCGGCGACGTCGACGGCGACGGGCGCGATGATCTCTGCGGCCGCGCTGAGAGCGGCGTCGAGTGCTTCGCGTCCGACGGCGCCGCGCACACCCGGCGCATCGCGGGACCGGCGTGGTCGGACGCGTCGGGCTGGGACGCGACGAAGCACTGGAGCACGATCCGCCTCGCCGACGTCGACGGCGACGGGCGCGACGATCTCTGCGGTCGCAGCGCGACCGATCTGCGGTGTCATCTCTCGACCGGCGACGCGTTCGCCGCGAGCCCGCGGATCGTCGCCGAGCTCTCGGACGCGAGCGGCTGGGGCGATCACGACAACTACGCGACGCTGCGGGTCGGCGACGTCAGCGGCGACGGCGCCGACGATCTCTGCGCGCGCGCGAACGGCGACTATCGCTGCTACGCGCTCGAGGGCGAGGTGTTCCGACGCATCGCGGGACCGGCGCTGTCGGACGCGAGCGGCTGGAGCGATCCGCGCTACTACGCGACGATCCGGCTCGGCGACGTGAGCGGCGACGGGCTCGCCGACGTCTGCGCGCGCGGGGCCACCGGGTACACGTGCTGGCCGTCGACGGGAGATGGCTTCGGCGCCGCGATCGAGCTGGCGGCGTTCCGCGACGCGCAGGGCTGGGGCGACGCCCGGTTCTACTCGACGATGCGCGTCGCGGGCCCGGCGTGCGTCGCGCGCGAGGAGACGTGCGACGGAACGGACGAGGACTGCGACGGCGCGATCGACGAGGGCG
>JALYRN010001248.1 GCA_030855295.1 Myxococcota bacterium
CGCTGCGCGCGCGGACGGAAGCGCCCGGAGCGGGCGAGCCGATTCTTGGACACGCATCGAGGCGCAACAGATGAACGACGACGAGCTCCGAGAGGGCGCGGCCGGGCCGCTCGAGCAGCAGCGCGGCGCCGCGCTGCCGCGCCTGGTCGCGGTGATCCAGCGACTGCTCGGCGAGGGCGGCTGCCCGTGGGATCGCGAGCAGACGTTCGCGACGCTGCGCCCCTACGTCGTCGAGGAGGCGCACGAGGTCGTCGACGCGATCGATCGCGGCTCGCCCGACGAGCTGCGCGAGGAGCTCGGCGATCTGCTGATGCAGATCGTCTTCCTCGCCGAGCTCGCGCGCGCCGAGGGATGGTTCGGCCCCGACGACGTCGTCGATGCGATCAGCGACAAGATGCTGCACCGGCACCCGCATGTGTTCGGCGACGCCCGAGTCGCCGACAGCGCGGAGGTGCTCGCGCGCTGGGAGAAGGGCAAGGCCGAGGAGCGCGCCGCGAAGGGCGGCGAGGTCCGTGGCGTGCTCGCGGGCGTGCCGGTCGCGATGCCGGCGCTGCTGCGCGCGACGCGCATCGGCGAGAAGGCCGCGCGTGTCGGGTTCGACTGGCCCGACCCTGCCGGCGCGCGCGAGAAGATCGACGAGGAGCTCGCGGAGCTCGATCGCGCGGCCGCCGACGCTGCGGCGGGCGGTGATCCCGCGCGCGTCGAGGAAGAGCTCGGCGATCTGCTCTTCGCGATCGCGAGCTGGGCGCGCAAGAGCGCGATCGATCCGGAGGCCTCGCTGCGCGGCTCGCTCGATCGCTTCACCGCGCGCTTCGGGGCCACCGAGCGCATCGCGCGCGCCGAGGGGCGCAGCCTCGGCGAGATGAGCGCGGCCGAGCTCGACGGGCTGTGGCGTCGGGTGAAGGCGGGCGAGGTCGGATAGTCCGTCGCGATCCGTGCTGGCCACGCTATCCTCGCGCCCGTGCCCGCGTTCCTGATTCGGCTCGGACCGCAGCGCCTCCGGCTCGCCACCGGCTTGTCGCGCATCGGGCGCGATCCGCTCTGCGAGATCCAGCTCGCCGACGAGTCGGTGTCGCGGCGCCACGCGACCATCCGAGTCGACGACGAGGGCGCGCGGGTCGCCGACGACGCCAGCCGGAACGGCGTGCGCGTCAACGACGAGAAGATCCGCGGCGCGCACCTGCTCGCGGACGGCGATCGCATCCGCGTCGGCACGATCGAGATGACCTTCGAGATCGAGGACGAGGCGACCGACGCCGGCATCTTCGCCGCCGGGACGCGCCCTCTCCCCAAGCCCCAGCCGGCCCAGACCGACACGCTCGCGGTGCTCAGCCCCCGCGAGCGCGAGGTGCTCGCGCGGCTCGCGCGCGGCGAGGCGCACCGCGACATCGCCGAGGCGCTCTCGGTCAGCACGAAGACCGTCGAGACCTATCGCGCTCGCATCGGCGAGAAGCTCGGCGTGAAGGGCAGGGCGGACCTGGTGCGGATCGCGCTCGAGGCCGGCCTGCTCACGCCCGCCCGGGGGTGACCTCGACAGGAGTGCTCGCCCCGGAGGGCGCGTACGGGAGCGCGCGCCGCGCGCGCGGACGGAAGCGACCGGAGCGGGCGAGCCGATCAATCAGCGCGTGTACGGCAGGGAGCGGAGCGGGCGAGCCGATCGTCGGAAGAACCGACGCGTGTCCGGGATCTCCCGGATACCCTGCGCCTCCGCGCAGAGCCACGCTCGGGAGGCGATGATCTCGCTCCGCACCCTCGCTCGGATCACGGCGCTCGCTCTTGCGGTCGCCGCGCAGAGCCCGGCGCGCGCATGGGCCGATCATCCGGCGCTCGATCAAGCGATCGTGCACGCGGAGGACGCCGACTTCGCGAGCGCGCTCGCCGCCTTCGAGGAAGCGGAGTCATCGAGCGCGCTCGATCGCGACGACCTCGTCCGCCTCTACTCGCATCGCGCGACTGTGCACTTCGCGCTCGGTGAGCGAGCGGCGATGGACGCAGACCTCACGCGCCTGCTCGCGATCGATCCCGAGGCGACGCTGCCGACCTCGGCGCCGCCGCCCGTGGGCGAGGCGCTCGACGCGCTGCGCGGCTCGGTCGAGGCGCCGGCGATCCGCGCGGAAG
>JALYRN010000329.1 GCA_030855295.1 Myxococcota bacterium
GCGCTGCGCCCTGCACTCGGCGCCGATCGGCCGCGGCGACCAGTCCGTCGCGCTCACCGCGGGATCGCAGTGGAGGCACGGATAGCCGGGGTGCACGGTGCCCGCGCCGACGCACGCCCCGCCGATGATGCAGCCGGCGATCGTCGTGAACTCGCACGCGTCGGTGGCCTCGTCGCAGGTGTCCGCGGTGCAGCTCTGCAGATCGTTGCAGCGCGGCGCGCCGCCGCCGGTGCACGTGCCGGTGCCGTCGCAGGCATCGACGCTGGTGCAGAAGAGCCCGTCGTCGCAGCTCGTGCCGGCCGGAGCGTCGGGGTTCGAGCACACGCCCGCGGTGCAGGTGTCGGACGTGCACGCGTCGGCGTCGACGCAGCTCGCGCATGCCGCGCCCGCAACGCCGCACTCGGAGCCGGTGGTGCCGCCGCGGCAGCGCGTTCCGTCCCAGCAGCCGGTGCAGCAGCTGCCGCTCCGGCAGAGCCCCGTCGCGCCGCGCGACGTCGCGCACGCGCCTCCCTCGATCACGCCGACGCACGGCGCGGTCGGGAACCCGAGCTCGTCGAAGCGCGCCTCGACCTCGGCGACGGTGGTGCCCCACACGTAGAAGAATTCGAACGTCGTCGAGGCGCCGACCGCGAGCGTGGGCTCGCGGAAGACGATGTCGACGCCGACGTCGCCCGAGAGTCCGTCGGGATCGATCGGCGCCGTCCACTCACCGGACGCGTCGGTGTTCTCGAACCCGCCGACGTGCACGCGCGCGCGCGGATCGTGCGCGCCGATGCCGAGCACGAGGTAGCGATCGGGGGTGGTGGCGTCGCCGGCGCCGCTCGTGACCAGGGCCGAGTCGGCGAGCGGCGGCTGGCGCCGCACGTCGTTGGCGCCCGCGAAGTCGAACCCGATCTCGCACGAGCCGTGATCGGGATCGCCGTTGCGCAGGTAGTACACGTTCGTCAGCGCGCTCGTGCCCGAGTTCGTGAGCACGACCGACACGCGCACGATGCGATCGGCGGTGTCGAGCGCGAACGTCTGATCGATGGTCACCGCGTCGGTGCCGCTCACGCCGCGGCCGGTCCAGCGGATGGTGCGGCCCGACACCGTGGGCCCGCTCATGGTCGCGATGCCGTCGCCGAAGCCGCCGCCGCTGTTCGAGAGCAAGAGCGCGCCGGCGCCGGTCGCCTCGACGGTGAAGCCCTCGACCGGGCTCCCGGGGACGTAGAGGTCGCAGCTGACGGGCGGGGACGCCGTCTCTCCGTACTGCATGCTCTCGGTGCCGCCGATCATCGTACCGTTCGCGCCGACCGCGACGTAGCGGACGTACGTGCCCGTCAGTCGTGCCTGCGCCGACGCCGTCCCGCCCGTCGCTCCGATCGCCGCGACCACTGCGATCGCCACTGCGCCCGCGACCGCGCGCCCGCCGATGTCCGTCATGCCCCTGGCCTCCGACGGCGGATGGTACGCCGATCGCCCGATCCCGGAGGGTTTTCGGCTGGTGTCGGCGCGCTCCGTCGGACAGTCTCGCGCGATGACGGGACGCCACGCCGATCCAGCGCTGCTCGCGGCGCTCGTCGTGCTCGGCAGCACGCTCGGTCCAGCGTCGGTCTGCGCGCAGGAGCGGGAGCCCGAGCCGGTGCTGTCCTCTCCGACCGCGCGCGAGTCCGAGGAGGAGCCGTCGATCGAGGAGCTCGAGGCGTCGATGGTGCCGACCCTCGTGCTGCCGGAATTCCGCGTGCGGCTGAGCGGCGGCGTCGGGATCCAGACCGCGGGCGCGAGCGCGATCTACGGGCGCATCACCGAGGAGGTCGAGTGGCAGCCGCCGGCGCTGCAGTTCGTCCTGCTCGGGATCGGCGGCGCGCAGCTGATCGGCCCGGGCGGCGTGATCTACCAGGTCGGCGGGCGGGTCGGCGGTCACGCGTGGTTCTGCGAGGACGCGGTCGTGCGCTGCCAGGGCGCGATCACGCTGCAACTCGGCTACGTCGGCGGCGCGGGAGGCGCGGGGTTCGACTTCTCGGCGGACGCCGATCTGCGCTTCCTGTTCGTGAAGACGGTCGAGGTCTTCGTGCGCGGCGGGTTCTTCGCGGTCGGGATGGCGTCGTTCGTCAACGTGACGGCCGGCCTCGCGATCGCGTTCTGACGCGGCAGGAGTGCTCGCCCCGGAGGGCGCGTACGGGAGCGCGCGCTTCGCGCGTGGACGGAAGCGACCGGAGCGGGCGAGCCGATCGACTGCAGGAGTGCTCGCCCCGGAGGGCGCGCACGGGAGCGCGCGCTTCGCGCGCGGACGGTAGCGACCGGAGCGGGCGAGCCGATCGTGCGACACGCCCTGCCCCCGGCGCGCCGAATGAAGCGAGCCCGAGCAGGCGGGCATGAAGGGCCGATCCGTCGCGCGCTCCGTCGCGCACGGGATGGAGGTCCTCTTGAGAGTCAGTCGCTTCAGCGTGGTGTTCCCTGCGATTTCGGCGATCACGCTCCTCGTTGCCGGCGCCGGATGCGGCGACGACGAGCCCGCCGAGTGCACCCCCGGCACGTCCACCGGCTGCACGGACGGCCAGGTCTGCGAGGAGGTGCTGGGCGCCGAGCCTGCGTGCTTCGCGCCGGTGTACGTCGAGGGGCGCGTGCTCGACGCCGAGACGATGGACGGCATCGCGGGCGCGCGCGTCGTGGCGACCGACGCCAACGGCGCGGCGCGCTCGACGGTGGTCGAGAGCGCGGTCGATGGAGCCTACTCGCTGCCGGTGCCGTCGCGCCGCGACCCGTCGGGCGTGCCGCTTGCCGATCAGGTCACGCTCCGCGCGGACGCCGCCGGCTACCAGACGTTCCCGACCGCGCCGCGCACCGGCATCCCGATCGAGCTCTCGGCCGCCGCGGCCGACGCCGACACCGGCGAGCTCGTCGTGTCGAACGCCGCGACCGACATCGCGCTGTTCGCACGGGACGACGTCGGCTCGGGCGTGGCGGTCGTGCGCGGGCGCGTCGAGTCGGCGGACGCCGCGGGCGTGCTCGTCGTCGCCGAGCAGAGCGGGCGCGCGGTCGCGACCGCGATCAGCGCGCTCGACGGTGAGTTCGTGCTCTTCGACGTGCCGACCTCGACGACGACGATCGGCGGCTATCGGCAGGGCCTGAACGTGACGCCGGTCGAGCTCTCGGTGAATCCTCCCGAGACCGTCGACGTGGTCCTGACGGCGAGCACCGACGGGCTCGCGACGGTGTCGGGCTCGGTGCAGATCGTCAACGCGGGAGGCGGCGCGTCGACGAGCGTGATCCTCGTGCTCGAGTCGACCTTCGTCGAGAACACCGCGCGCGGCGAGTCGCCGCCCGGGCTGCGCGCGGCGCCGGTGACGGGGTCGTGGTCGATCGAGGGTGTGCCGCCGGGCCTCTACGTCGCGCTCGCGGCGTTCGAGAACGACGGGCTCGTGCGCGATCCCGACACCAGCATCGGCGGCACCGACATCGTGCACTTCGAGGTGCCGGCGACCGGCGGCGTCGTCGATCTCGGAGAGGGCTTCAAGGTGACGGGCGCGCTCGAGGTGGTCTCGCCGGGCGCCGAGACGATCGAGGAGATCACCACGGCCGAGCCGGTCTTCACCTGGCGCGACGACTCGTCGGAGGACGGCTACGAGCTGCGCGTGTACGACGCGTTCGGCACGCTGGTCCACGAGGACACGATGGTGCCGCGCGTCACCGGAAGCGCGAACGTCACGTACACGTGGACCGGCGCGACGCTCGAGCCCGGGCTGATCTATCAGTTCCGCGCGTGGAGCTATCACGACGAGGCCGCGGGACACGTGCTGATCAGCGCGACCGAAGATCTGCGCGGCGTGTTCCTCTACGCCGGCCCCTGACGACGACGCAGCGGCAAGAGTGCTCGCCCCGGAGGGCGCGGACGGGAGCGCGCTCGGCGCGCGGACGGAAGCGACCGGAGCGGGGGAGCCGATCGACGTCGCTCGGCGCGCAGCGGCGGTATGCTGCGCGCCGATGAGCGCGTTCGGCGTAGGGCGGGTGGTGGCGATCGGGATCGTGATCGCGGTCTCGATCGGCGGCTGCGAGTGCGGGCGATCGAGCGAGACGATAGAGCGCTCGCCCGTCCGAGAGCGCGAGGACGAGAGCGCCGGCGGGCACGTCGCGGAAGACGGCTCCCGCGGCGCGGCCCTGCGCCTCCGCGAGGCCGGCGACGGTGTGCCCGAGCCCTCGCGCTTCGAGCCCGTCGATCCCGCGCTCGCCGCGGGGAGCGTCCGAGCGCGGGGCTGGGCGAGCATGGACGATCTGCGCCGCGGCGCGGCGGCGCGGATGTCGCTCGGCAACTGGCTCTGCCGCATCTGGACGCACTACGGCGAGCCGCCGCAGGTGCAGCGCGACGGGTTCGTCTACGCGTTCCGCGATCGCGAGACCGGCGATGTGATCACGGCGTACAGCGCGGGGAGCGGGCCGGCGATGGGCGCCCTCTTCGGCGAGGACGACCTCGGGGGCGACGGCGTGCCGAGCGCGACCGCGCAGCAGCGCCTCACCGGGAGCGTCGACGCGTTCGTCGCGCTGATCGACGCGACCGAGCCGCGCGCCTGCGAGCTCGAGCTCGACGGCGACTTCGGGCGGATCCGCGTCGGCGTGCGCGGAGGCGTCCCGGCGCGCGAGGACGGAGCGCGCGAGTGGTTCGAGGAGGAGATCCAGTAGCGAGCTGGAGCGGCGAGCGCGGGACGCGATACGCTCGCGGAATGCGCCAGTGCCCCAAGTGCCAGGTCGACTTCCAGGTCGTGCGGAAGGCGTTCGCGGAGATCGACGTGTGCCCGCAGTGCGCGGGCGTCTTCCTCGATCCAGGCGAGGGCATCGCGACGCACGGCGCCGACAGCGAGGCATCGTTCCTCGTGCACGACGGCCGCGCGCAGATCGTGCGGATCTCGCCGTATCAGTGCCCTTCGACATCGCACGAGCCGACGCCGATGCAGGTCTATGCGATCGGCTTCGGCGAGGGCGCGATCGAGATCGACTACTGCACGCGCTGCACCGGCTTCTTCCTCGACGCCGGCGAGGGCGCGGCGCTCGATGCGCTCGACGCGACCGACCAGGTCACGACGACCGCGACGGGCGCGCGCTTCTCGGCGCCTCCCGCCGTCGACAACCAGACGGTCGCGATCGCGCAGGCGCAGGCCGAGGGCGACAAGGGCCTGTTCGAGACGTTCGTCACCGACATGTTCCGCTCGGCCGCGAGCGGCCTCCAGACGATGGGCGAGATGAACGAGCGGGCGATGACCGAGCGCCGGCAGCGCCGCCGGCGCTGGGGATACTGACGGCCGACGACGCGCGTCAGGGCGCTTCGAGCGCGAACAGCGTCGCCTCGCCGCGGCGCACCCAGAGCCCGCCGCCGCAGGAGACGAAATGCTTTCGCAGCGCGCTGCGATAGAACTCGGCGGGGCGGAGCGCGACCTCGGCGTCGCTCCGCTCGCGATCGACGTTGTCCGCCCAGTCCTCGCTGGTGAGCGCCTCGAGGTAGATCGCGCGCTTCGCCAAGCTCGCGAGGTTGCGCAGCGCGCGCTTCGCGTCGCGCTCGCCGAGGTACTGCATCACGCCCTGGCAGACGACGAGATCGGCGGGCTTGCCCTTCCAGTCGACCACCGAGCCGCGCTTCCACCCGAGCTCGTCACAGAGATGCTCGCTCACCTCCACACCGGTCCACCGCACGCGCGGGAACGCGCGCTCCACCGGCGCCTTCCACCACCCGAGGCCGCACCCGAGATCGAGCACGCTGCGCACGCGCACGTCGAGCACGCGCAGGTACGCCGCGACGAAGTCGACCAGCTTCGCGGTGCCGTCGGGTGAGGCGACGCGCCTCGCGCGGTCGAGGTAGAAGCGCCGGTAATAGCCGGCATCGAACGTCGCCCTGGGCATCTTCTCCTCGGGTTGGGATCCGCTTGAATTGGCCCCGGAGCCAGTGCGATGTTGCCCGCTCGTTTCGCTCCGAGGAAGACGCATGTCCGCATCCACCGTCGATTCGTCCACGCCTGGCTCCACGCCGCCCCCGGCCGACGGACAGGAGCTGCCCGACCTGAGCCAGCTCCCCGAGGAGCAGCGCGACGCCGCGTGGATCAAGCACTACTACCGGGGCGACCACGTCCCTCAGCTCACGCTCCGCGCCGTGGTGATGGGCGGGCTCATCGGCATGATGATGAGCATCTCCAACCTCTACACGACGCTCAAGCTCGGCTGGGCGTTCGGGGTGGCGATCACCGCGTGCGTGCTGAGCTACGCGATCTGGAACGGCTTCGTCGGCGCGCGCCTCGCCAAGACGAAGATGACGATCCTCGAGAACAACTGCATGCAGTCGACCGCGTCGGCGGCCGGCTACTCGACCGGCGGCACGCTCGCGACCGCGGTCGGCGCGCTGCTGCTGATCACCGGCGACGAGGGACGGCTCGGCTGGTTCCCGGTCGCGGTGTGGGTGCTGCTGACCGCGCTGCTCGGGGTCTTCCTCGCGATCCCGATGAAGCGGCAGATGATCAACAGCGAGCAGCTGCCCTTCCCGAGCGGCATCGCGGCCGCCGAGACGCTGCGCTCGCTCTACGCCAAGGGCCGCGAGTCGATGCTCAAGGCGCGCGCGCTGATCGGCGCGCTGGTCGCCGGCATCACGGTCGCGCTGGTGCGCTCGTTCGGGTTCATCCCCGAGGCGATCATGCTCGACTTCCGCATGTTCTCGGCACGCGGCACGACCTTCACCGGCAGCACGCTCGGCATGTGGTTCGAGCCGTCGCTGCTGCTGATCGCGGCCGGCATGATCGTCGGGCTGCGCGTCTCGTCGTGGATGTTCATCGGCGCGCTGATCAGCTATCTCGGCCTCGCGCCGATGGCGCTCGCGCTGCCCGACTGGACCGAAGAGGGCAAGACCTTCTTCGGGCACATGGAGTCGGCATCGCTCGATCTCGGGTTCGCGCTCGGCTCGGCCGAGGTCGCGGCCGAGGGCGCGCAGGGCGTCGCCGAGATGCTCGGCGCAGAGCCGGGCGACGTGCGCTACGAGATCCGCAGCTTCGCGCGCGACGGTGAGGCCGCGACCGCCGCCGCGACCCAGGCGCTCGCCGAGCAGCGTGGCGT
>JALYRN010001249.1 GCA_030855295.1 Myxococcota bacterium
TCCTTCGCGAGCGCGCGCTGGAGCAGCGGATCGAGCGCGGCGCAGAGCGGGAGCTCGGGACGCGCCGCGGCGAGCGACGGCGCCGGCGTGATCAGGGTCGCGCGCAGCTCTTCGACCGCGTTCGCGCCCGGGACGTGGAACGGGCGGCGGCCCGCGATCGCCTCGAACACGATCACCGCCGTCGCGTAGAGGTCGACGCGGCCGTCGATCGGCGCCGACCCGAGCTGCTCGGGCGCGATGTACCCCGTCGTCCCGAACGCGGTGCCGTGCGCGGTCAGCGAGTTGTGCGGGCGACGCTCGGACTCGCCGAAGAACTTCGCGAACCCGAAGTCGAGCAGCGTCGCGTGATCGTCTCCGCCGTGGCGCTGCACCAGCACGTTCGCGGGCTTGAGGTCGCGGTGGACGATGCCGTGCTCGTGCGCGTACGCGAGCGCCTTGAGGATCTGCACGACGATGCGCAGCGTGCGCTCGGGATCGAGCTCGCCGCGATCCATCAGCGCGCGCAGGCTCTGTCCGTCGACGAGCTCCATCACGAGGTACGGCACGCGCTCCGAGACGCCGAAGTCCGTCACCGTGACGATGTGCGGGTGCGCGAGCGCGGCGAGCATCGACGACTCGCGCTCGAAGCGCGCGCGCTCCAGCGGATCGCCGCCGTCGGCGCTCTGGAGGATCTTCACCGCGACGTCGCGCCCGAGGATCAAGTGCTTGGCGCGGAACACGAACCCGAACCCGCCCTCGCCGATCACCCCGGTGAGGCGATAGCGCGCGTCGAGCACGCGGCCGATCCACGCGTCCGACTGCGCGGGTGACGCCGCTGCAGAGTCGGGCTCGGGGATGACGACCTCGTCGAGGTCGGAGATCGCGCGGGTCGGATCCACCGCGCCCGGCTCGGCGATCAACACCTCGTCGAGGTCGGAGATCGCGCGGGTCGGGTCGGCCGCGTGGGACCCGCCGTCGTCGCCCTGGGCCATGCGCGCGATCGTACCGCAGCCGCGGCGCGATCGAGCTTCGGTATTTCCCGGACACGAGGAACCGCTTGCGCCCGGCGCGCGCTCGGTGTTCGTTGCGCCGATGGCGCGCGAGGACGATCGAACGTCGGCCCCCACCCCGGACGCGCGCGACCTCCGCGTGCTCACCTGGAACGTCGACGGGCTGAGCGAGTCGCAGCTCGGCGAGCGCATGGAGACGCTCTGCCTCGAGATCACGATCGGCGGCGATCTCGAGGCGGCCGCCGCCGGCCGACCCACCCCGCCGATGCCGCACGTGATCGCGCTGCAGGAGGTCGTGCGGGTCGCGCACCTGGCGTACTTCGCGCCGCACCTGTCGGCCGCCGGGTTCTCGCTGTGGCCGGGCGGACCACCCGAGGGGCGCGAGTACTACGAGGTGCTCGCGGTGCGCGCACCGTGGGCGCTCGAGCGCTGCGAGCGGAGGCCCTTCGCCGACAGCCCGCTCGCGCGCGCCGGCACGATCGCGACGCTGCGGCACGCCGAGTCCGAGCAGCGGCTCGTCGTGATCACCGGGCACCTCGAGAGCCTCCGCAGCGGAAGTGACGCGCGGCTCGCGCAGGCGCGCGAGATCGCGTCGTGGATGGCCGCCGAGCCATCCCCCGCGATCTTCGCGGGCGACACCAACCTGCGCGACGCCGAGTGGAAGTCGATCGAGCCCGAGCTCGGTCTTCGAGACGCGTTCGTCGAGCTCGGATCGCCGAAGGCCTGCCGCGCGACGTGGTACCCCGAGGACGATCGCCGCACCGGCTTCCGCTTCGATCGCATGTGGCTCTGCGGGAGCGTCTCCGCGCAGTCGATGCGGCTCCGGCGCTGTCGCGGCAGCAGCGATCACGCCGGCGTCGAGACGGCGCTGCGCCTCGACGCCTGATCGCTGCGCTCCGATCAGAGGCTGGGCGGAGGCTCCGGCTGCGGGGGCGGCTCGGAGATCCGCTCGACCACCGGAGCGGCCGGTCCCGAGGCCTCGGTTCGCACCGGCGCGAATCGCGTTCGCACCGATGCGAACCACGCGGAGATCCTGCGCCGCGACGCGAGCACGAGCCCCAGCGCGAAGAGCGCCGACATGCCGAGCGGTCCCCACGCGCTCGTCTCGAGCCAGCCGAGCGCCAGCG
>JALYRN010000330.1 GCA_030855295.1 Myxococcota bacterium
CATGACCCAACCACGACGCATCCGCGACGGCGCGACGTTCTTGATCACGCGCCGCACCGTCCTCCGCCACTGCCTCTTCGCGCCGGATCCGCGCATCACGCAGCTGTTCGTCTTCGCGCTCGCCTGGTGCGCGCAGATGTTCGGCGTCCAGCTCCATGCCGCCGTCCTGATGAGCACCCACGAGCACCTCGTCGTGACCGACGTCCATGGCGTGCTCCCGCTGTTCCTCCAGATGCATCATCGACTGGTCGCGTTGGCGACGAAGGTCGTACGGAAATGGGACGGCCAGGTCTGGGATCACGAGCCACCCTCGGTCGTCGAGCTGTTGACACCGCAAGCGGTCATCCACGCGATCGCATACGGGATCGTGAACCCCGTCGCAGCCGGCCTCGTTGCGCGCGCTTGCGATTGGCCAGGCATGATCACGCTGGTCGAGCAGCTCGCAGGCGGCATGCTCGAGGCCGATCGGCCGCCGTTCTTCTTCTCCGCGGCGAACCCGCAGTGGGGCGCGCGCGCGTCGGTGACGCTGACGCTGCCGCCGATGCTCCAGGACGACTACACGCCGGAGTCGTTCCGCGCGGCTGTCGCCGCGGAGGTCGAGAACCTCGAGCGCGCGGCGCACGCCGCGCAGCGCGAGAAGGAGATCGGCTTCGCAGGGCCGGAGTATTGCGCGCAGGTCTCGCCGAACCACCGCATGACGAGCGCCGAGCCGATTCGTGATCGCAACCCGGTGCTCGCGGCGGGCCGAGGTCAGACCGCCGTCCGTCTCGAGGCGATCCGGGTGCTGCGCGCGTTCCGCGCCGCGTATCGCGAGGCGCTCGATCGCTGGCGGACGGGCTATCGCGACGTGGTGTTCCCTGCAGGCACGTGGCTCATGGTGCGGCTGCACGCGGCGAGCGTCGCGCGAGAGCTCGCGGCGGCCGCGTGACGGCGTCCCTAGAGACCCGGTCGTCGAACCAACCCGCGTCGGGGCGTTGCGTGCGCCGCTCGGTCAGAACTGATATCCGACGCCGATGCGCACCTCGGGGCTGAAGCCATAGCTCGTCAGCGCCTCACGCACATCCGTCTCGATGTCTTCGATTCGCCCGCCGGCGCGACGGCGCATGTCGTCCGTCGTGTCGACCCGAGCGTCGGATGCGAGCGTGTGCATCCAGCCGATCGATCCGCGAATCACCAGGTGATCCCACACCAGCGCGCTCCACCCGAGCTCGACGTGGAACGCATGGAGTGTTGCAGCGATCCCGACGCTCTCCATGCCCGGCATCGACTGCCCGGTCGCCTGCTCGAAGTCGCGAACCGACGCGCGCGCGCTCGCCGAGATCATCGTGTAGCCCGCGAGGATCTCGAACCCGTAGCCCGGCACCGGCCGGATGCCCCCCGACAGCCGCATCACGAACGCGTTGGCCCCCGAGCGATCGACCAGCGCCGCGACGCTCGAGTCGTACGCGCCCAGACCCGTCGCGACGCCGTTGATCACGCCGATGTAGGGCTCCGGCATGAACCCGAAGTGCGTGCGGACCAAGATCCCGAGCGGCAGCCGGAGGTTCGCCTCCACGCCCAGCGAGATCGGCGCGTGCGTCGCGATCGCGACGTCGAACGCGACAAGATCTTCGTGCGGCGGAGCGCGGTCCGGCGTGCCGAGTGCGTCGGCCTCGCGGTGCCGGGCCGGCGTCGCGGCGATCGCAGTCCCCGACGGCGGGGAGGACGATGTGCGCGCGTGCGCCCCCGGGGGCGCCATAGCGACCGCGTCCGGTTGCCACGGCCGCGACAGCGCCCGCGCCTCACCCCGGGTCGGCGCCGCTGTGCCAGACGTCCGGACCCCGGTCGGCGCCACTGTGCCAGACGTCCGAACCGTGGTCGGCGCAGCGCCAACCCGGGTCGGCGCTGCGCGGGTCTGAACCCGGGTCGGGACAGCTGTACCCGCTGGGTCGGCGTGCTGCGCGAGCCCGCGCGCTGGAGCCACGGCGATCGCCAGCGCTGTCAGGAGGAGCCCACCGAGGACCGAGCGTGCCGAGTCGCGCCATGTCGAATCCACACCGGCCGATGGAGCAGCGTCCATGCCATGTGTGTCGCTCGATCGCGTCGAGAGCTTCCGCGCGAGAACGCTCAGCCCAGTCGAGCCGCGATCTTCTCCGCCGCGCGCGTCGCCATCGCCATGATCGTCAGCTGCGGGTTCACCCCCAGCGGGCCCGGCACCGTGCTGCCATCCACGACGAAGAAACCCGGGAGGTCGTGCGCCTCGTGATCGAGTGACACCACGCTCGTCCGCGGATCGCTCCCCATCCGGCACGACCCGAGCGGGTGATAGCTCGTCATCAGGCACTGGCTCGGCGCCAGACGCGACCTCTTGAAGCGCTCCCACTCCGCGCGACCGTTGATCTCCGGCACGCCGATGACCGCAGGCCAGAGCTTCTTCGCGCCCGCCGCCCAGCAGATCTCGCCCATCGCCACGACGCCGCGATGGAACCGATCGGCATCGCCCTGCGTGAGGTTGTAGAGCACCGTCGCCGAGCCCTGCACGTCGAACGCGATGCGCCCGCGCCCCTCGTCGGCGATCAAGATGCCGAACGACGCGATGTGCTGCAGCTCGTTCATCACCTCCATCAGCCGGCGACCGCCGAACGAGAAGACGATCGGGGCGTAGTTGTAGTCGGGCTGCGCCGCCGTCAGCAGGATGCCGTCACGCAGGAACTGCTCGGAGCCGTACCCCTGCGGGATGTGCTCGGGCCCGCGGATGTCGTCGTCGAAGAGCGCGCTCAGCCCACCGCTCGGGTGCAGCGTCACGTTGCGACCGACCTGACCGCTCGAGTTGCACAGGCCGTTCTTCAGCAAGAACAGCGGCGTCGGCAGCGCGCCACCCGCGAACACGACGGCGCGCCCGCGCACGCGGATCCGCTTGCCGGTGCTCGCGACGCCCTCGATGCCGACCGCACGGCCGTTCTCGATCAGAACGCGCTCGGCCCTCAGCCCCGTGAAGAGCATCGCGCCCTTCTCGAGCGCGGGCGGCACGTAGCTGATGTTCGTCGAGCGCCGCGCGTCGGTGCGGCACCCGAAGTCGCAGAACCCCGTGCCCTCGCAGCCCGGCGCGTTCCGCGCGATCGCGAAGTGGCTCCACCCGAGCGAGTCGCACCCGCGCTCGAACACCTCCGCGATCTTGCCGATGTGCTTCCGCTCGGCGGGCTGCACCTGCAGGATGTCCTCGACGCGATCGAAGTACGGCGCCATCCGCTCGCGCGTGAACTCGTCGGTGCGCAGCTCCTCGCACCATCGATCGAGCACCGACGCCGGCGTCCGGAAGCAGGTGCCGCCGTTGACCGCCGTCGAGCCGCCGACGAGGCGCCCCATGAACACCGGGAAGAGGTTGTTCCCGACCGCCATGCCGCCGCGATAGAACTCTTTGTGCGTCTTGAGCGAGCTGCCGGTGAACGCATCGCGCCGGTGCAGCTGCCCTTCCTCGACGAAGCACACCGCGTAGCCGCGGTCCGCGAGCTCGCGCCCGACCACCGCGCCGCCCGCGCCGGTGCCGACGACGACGACCTCGCACTCGACCTCGGCGTCCTCGTACGTCTCGGCGCGCACGACCTGCTCGAGCCACCGCGGCTGCTCGAGCTTCGTGACGACGTTGAGCTTGCCGCCGAGCTTCGCGTAGACGTGCTCCCGATCGAAGTGTCCGAACTTGATCGCGAACTGGAGGATCTGCAGCGGCGAGCGCAAGACCGGATCGTTCTCCCAGCCGCGCAGCACCGCCTCCTGCTTGTCCGCGCCGAGATCGCGGAAACGACGCCCGGTGCGCGCGATCGCGAGGTGATCGAAGGTCTGCGCGATCTTCCCGAGCACCTTCGCGACCTGGGGGAGGATGTGCCCGACGAGCTCCTCCATGATCGCCAGGGTCTGCTCGTCGGCACGCTCGACCCGGCCACCGCCCGGGATCGTCGCCTCGGCGATCGCGAGCAACGACGCGTACTCGCGCGGCGTCCAGCACGTTCCATCGGACGGATGCGGCGCGCGACGCCGACGTCCGCGACGCGCGGTGCGATCGTCCGCCTTCGTCCCCGAGCTCCCACCCGCCGGCGCGTCGCTCGGATCGAGGGCCTCTCCGTCGATCACGGCGCGCCGCAGGAGGTCGATCATCCCAGCCGGCGAGTATTGGGCGCTGCCGGTCGATCGGCCAGTGCGCGCGCGGCGAGTTGTGATGATTCTCGTGGAGTGCGCGCCACAGGTGCGTAGTACCCTGCGCACCTCTCGGGAGCTGCTGCGATGATGGTCGGGAACAGGGGATCGCTCGTCGGTCTCATCCGGTGGCAACAGCACTCGGTCGTGCTCTTCGCGACCTC
This sequence comes from Myxococcota bacterium, assembly GCA_030855295.1. Classification (GTDB taxonomy): domain Bacteria; phylum Myxococcota_A; class Polyangia; order Polyangiales; family Sandaracinaceae; genus Sandaracinus. The sequence continues at coordinate 4,335 of JALYRN010000330.1, forward strand.
GGCGGCGCTCGTGATCGCGCTGCGCGAGCTGCTCGGCTGGCACTGGCTGCGCATCCCCCCGGTGCCGGTCGCCGTGGTCGGCGGCGCGCTCGGCATCTTCGTCAGCTTCCGCACCAACGCGGCGTACGCGCGCTGGTGGGAGGGAAGGCAGCTCTGGGGCCGGCTGATCAACCTGTCGCGGATGTTCTCGTCGCAGGTGATGGCGTACCTGCCGAACGCCCAGGACGGCTCGCCGAGCCCGCTGCAGCGCGCGCTGATCGAGCGGCAGGTGCTCTACGTCCACGTGCTGCGCTGTCTTCTGCGCGATCAGTCGGCGTGGGCCGACGACGACGTCCAGCGCTTCAGCACCGAGTCGCTTCGCACCGAGCTCGCGCGCGAGACCAACCCGACCCACGCGCTCGCCCACGCGCACCTCACCGAGCTCGCGCGAGAAGCCGACGAAGGACGCCTCGCGCCGCTCCGCATGGACGCGCTCGATCGCACCATCAACGGCCTGCTCGACGTGCAGGGCGGCTGCGAGCGCATCAAGCGCACGCCGATGCCGCGCGGCTACGGGTTCTTCGCCGACCAGCTGATCCGCGCGTTCGGGATCATGTTCCCGCTCGCGATCGCCGAGGAGCTCTGGATCACCGTGATCCCGCTCAACATCCTGGTCTGTCTCGCGTTCATGATGATCAGCGAGGTCGGCCGCGTGCTCGAGGATCCCTTCACGATGTTCTGGAACGGGCTGCCGCTCTCGGCGCTCTCGCGCACGATCGAGAGCAACCTGCGGCAGCGCATCGGCGATCCCGACGTGCTCCCGATGCACCAGCCGGACGCCAACGGGATCTTGATGTGAGCCGCATGCGCCTCTCGAGCACCTCGCTACGGATCTCGATCGTCTTCGCCGTCGCGTGCGCGCCTGCGACCGTCGCGCCGGGCGCCGATGCGCACGTGCCCGATGTCGACGCAGGCCCGCAGCTCGAGGAGTTCGCCGACATCGGCGCGACCACCGAGGGGCTCGCGATCGGCCGCACCCCGGGCGGCGCGCCCGTGCTGTACGTCGGCACGCTCGACGATCGGATCGTCCGGATCGCGCCCGACGGAGTGGTCGCCGACTTCGTGACGGTGAACGATCCGCTCGGCATCGCGGTGCGGGAGGACGGCTCGCTCGTCGTCGCCGCGAAGCGCGCCGAGGCCGACGGCGGCGCCGCCGTGCTCCTGCTGATCGCGCCCGACGGCACGACGTCCGAGCTCGTGTCGGCCGGCCCCGGCGACGCGCCGCTCGGTGTGACGAACTTCGTCGCGATCGCGCCCGACGGCTCGCTCGTCTTCAGCGACTCGATGGCGAACCGACTCTTCCGCGCCGACGCCGACGGCGCCGAAGTCACGCTGATCACGGACGCGATCACGTACCCGAACGGGCTCGCGTTCTCGCCGGACGGCGCGACGCTCTACGTGGCCTCGTGGGACGGACGCTCCGTGCACGCGCTCTCGTTCGATCGCGCCACCTCGAGCTACGGCGCGCCGGCGGTCGCGCAGGCCGGCGTGGCGAACGTCGACGGCATCGTCTCCACGATCGACGGCGCGCTCTACCTCGTCACCTCGGCCCGCGGGATCCTGCGCACCGATCCCGCCTCTCCTGCGGCCCCCGCGACCGTCGTCCCGATGGGCACGATCGCGCTCCCCGCGAACGCCGTCTTCGGCGACGCCGCGTTCGGAGAGAGCACCCTCTACGTGACGAGCCTCGCGAGCCGCGTGATCCATCGCATCGTGACCGCGGATCGCGGCGCCCCGCTGCCCCCGCGCTGACCGCCGCGGGATGATCTCGCGGCCGCCGTCCGTTGTGCTCTACGCTGGGTGGGCCGCCGAGCGGCGTGCTGCTGCGCAGGGGGGGACGTGTCGGAACGGTTGATCGGAGGGCGCTACGAGATCGTGCGCAAGATCGCCGAGGGCGGCATGGGCGCCGTCTACGAGGCGCAGCACAACCTCAGCAAGAAGACGGTCGCGCTCAAGATCCTTTTTCCCCACATCGGGAAGGACGAGGGGGCGCGGCAGCGCTTCCTGCGCGAGGTCAGCGCCCCCGCGCAGATCGGCCACGACGGAATCGTCGAGGTGCTCGACGCCGGGTTCGACACCCAGGACGGCTCGCTCTTCGTCGCGATGGAGATGCTGCGCGGCGAGACGATGCGCGATCGCTTCTCGCGCGGCGGCATGACGCGCGATCAAGTCCTCGACTTCTTCGAGCAGCTGCTCGATCCGCTGGCGGCCGCGCACGAGAAGGGGATCGTCCACCGCGATCTCAAGCCGGAGAACGTGTACTGCCATCGCCTGCGCGACGGCCGCGAGGTCGTGAAGCTCCTCGACTTCGGCATCGCGCGCGATCTCGACACGAAGGCGCAGTCGGTCACGCAGACCGGGATGGCGATGGGCACTCCGCACTACATGGCGCCCGAGCAGGCGATGAGCGCGCGCGGCGTGAGCTGCCCCGCCGACGTGTGGGCGGTCGGCGCGATGCTCTACGAGGCTCTCTGCGGTCGGCCGCCGTTCGCCGGAGAGACGGCGAGCGCGATCGTGGTCCACGCCGTGAGCCAGCCGCACGAGCCGATGGCGCGCGCCGCGCCGAGCACTCCCCACGCGATCGCGCAGCTCGTCGATCGCTGCCTCTCGAAGGAGGCCGAGGGGCGCCCGAAGGACGCGGGCGCGCTCCTCGCCGAGCTCCGGGTCGCACGGGGCCAGAG
>JALYRN010001250.1 GCA_030855295.1 Myxococcota bacterium
CGGCGGCCTTCGCGCTGGCAGAGGCGGTGGCGGCGCCGATCGGCTCTTCGGCACATGCGCGGCCACGGGCGCGACAGGTTGCCGTAGCGGGCGCGGCGGCCGGGGCTCGACCAGTCGACCCACTGCGCGGCGCTCGTGCGGACGTCGACGTGCACGAAGGTGCTGCGCGGGTAGTAGCCACAGCCGGTGTCGACGAGGGTGCGGCAGTAGTCCCAGAGCGCGCGCGCCGAGACGCCGCGGACGCGGATGTCGGTGGCGCGGCCCTCGGTGTGACGCGAGCTCTCGCGCGTGTAGCCGCCCGCTTCGCGGCGACCGCTGACGATCGTGATCTCGCGACCGCCGAAGTGATCGGAGATCGCGGCGAGCAAGAGCGCGAGCCGCGGGTGCGGGAGCTCGGGCGCGTCGCTCTCGTGGGGGCGCATCAGCTGCGCGAGCGCGTCGACGCCCGCGCGCGTGACGCGGCGCTCGGCATCGACGAGCGCGACCGTGAGCGTCTCGTCGCGGCGGCGCAGCGTGGCCGTGCCGGGCGCGTCGGGGGCTCCCCAGCCGCGCGCCGGAACGGACTGCGGCGCCTCGTAGCCAGGCAAGAACAAGCGACGGCCGACGCGCAGCACCGCGCCGCGGCGCAGGCGGTTGAGCGACATCAGCTCCTCGGCGGTGCAGTCGTGCGCACGCGCGATCTCGGAGAGCGTCTGGCCGGGGCGCACGTACGTGCTGTGCGGCGCGGGGATCGTGAGCGTCTGTCCGGGCCGCAGCGTGGCGCTCGGGCGCAGCCCGCTCGCGAGCGCGAGATCCCACACGTCGACGTGATGGCGGCGCGCGATCTGCGCCATCGACTGTCCCGCGCGGACCGTGTGCTGGCCCTGCGCGGCGGCGCCCGCGGGCGCGACGAGCGCGTGCACCGCGAGCGTGAGGAGCGCGAGCAGCGCAGGGAGAGATGTCGGTGTTCGTCGTGACACGTGAGCCATCGATCGAGGAGCGCTGACGATCTACATCAGCTCGCCGCTCGGGTCGAAGGTGACGACGCGGAACGATCCGCTCGTTCGTTCCTCCTCGATGACGATGCCGCGCGGTCGTCGAGCGGAATGCCGTGTGCTGCGAGCTCCGACGTCATGCCATGAACCTTCGATTCCCTGCTCGCCGGATCACGGCCGGCTCGCTCGTCGCGTGCGCCGTCGCGGTCGGTCTCGCGACGCGCGGCGTCTCGCCGCACCTCGAGCATGTGGCGGCGCAGGACGAGGGCCCCGCGGCGTCCGAGGCGCGGCGCCTCGAGAGCGCGTTCGCGCGCGTCGCCGAGCGCGTCTCGCCGTCGGTGGTCTCGATCCGCGTCGAGGCGCCGCTCGAGCCGAGCGATCTCCAGCCGCTGCTCGGATGGGTGCTCGGTGAGCCGCCCGGCGGTCGCGTGCTCGAGGGCGGCGCCTCGGGCTTCGTCGTGCACGAGGCCGGCGCGATCCTCACCAACCATCACGTGGTCGAGCGCGCGACGCGGATCCGCGTTCGGCTCGGCGACGGCCGCGAGCTCCCGGGAACGGTGATCGGGATCGACCCGGCGACCGACCTCGCGCTGATCCGTGTGCCAGCGCGCGGTCTCCGGCCGCTGCGCTTCGCGGACGTCGCGCGCGCTCGCGTCGGCGACTCGGTGCTCGCGATCGGTGCGCCGCTCGGCCTCGAGACGACGGTGACGACCGGCGTGCTGAGCGCGATCGGGCGCAGCGGCTTCGGGCTGAGCGACATCGAGGACTATGTGCAGACCGACGCGAGCATCCACGTCGGGAGCTCCGGCGGGCCGCTGGTCGATCTCGAAGGCAACGTGGTCGGCGTCACGACGGTCGTGATCGGCGGAGCGCCGGGCCTGAGCTTCGCGGTGTCGGCGGAGCTCGCGGCGCCGGTGACGCGGCAGCTCGTCGCGGAGGGGCGGGTGCGGCGATCGTGGATCGGGTTCGAGCACCAGGATCTCACGCCCGACCTCGCGGTCGCGCTCGGCGCGGGTGCGGAGACGCGCGGCTCGCTCGTCAGCGCGATCACCGAGGACGGTCCCGCGCAGCGCGCCGGGCTCGAGGTCGGTGACGCGATCACCGCGATCGACGGCGCGCCGCTCGCGGAACGGCTCGATCT
>JALYRN010000331.1 GCA_030855295.1 Myxococcota bacterium
GCCGCACGACGTGGATCACCACCGCCGACGCACCTCGGCTCTCGCCCTGGGTGGTGGTCGCGCCGCAGGCGCTCGTCCGCGATCACCCCGAGCTGCTGCTGGCGTGGACCGAGGCCTGGCTCGCCGGCATCGCGCGCGTGCGCTCCGATGTGCCCGCGGCCGCGCGCGCGATCAGCGCGATCGACGGTGCGCCGCCGGTCGTCGAGCTGATGCGCGACCTCGGGCAGATCGAGCACGTGTCGCTGCTCGAGGCGGCGCAGCTGTCGGGCCTCTCCGGGCGTCCCGCGATCACGCTCGAGGCTCTGTTCTCGCGTGCGTGGGCGATCGATCGCGCGCTCGGGATCCTGTCGAGCCCGGCGCCCGAGCGCGTGCCGCTCGCGACGGGGCCGCTGTCGATCCTCGTGCGTCGCGAGCGCCCGACCGAGCCGGTGGGCAGGAGCCACGGGAGCGGCTCGACGCTGCTCGCGCGCTTCCCGATCGACCTGTCCGATCGTGCGCGGCTGGTGGACGAGGAGGCGCGGCTCGGGTTCCTCGCCGGGCTCTTCCCGCGCTCGCCGATCCGCCTGGTCGCACCGCGTGAGCGCCGCGTCCGCGCGGGCGAGCTGATCGCGCGCGTGGCCGAGCGCTACGGCCTCGACCCCACGCGCTTCACGGTCACGCGCGGCACCACCTCCGAGATCGCGATCCTGCGCGCCGAGTGAGCGAGCCGCTGGCCCTGCTCACCCGAGCGCGTCGTCGGAGCTCGCTCAGGGGCAGCGCGTCTCGGCGAGCGTGAGATCCTGGACCACGGAATTCGCGAGGCCGATCTCGTGGAGGACGATCCGGTCGAGCTGCGCGTGGTCCGCGCGCGCGGCGATGCGGTACGTGTAGACGCCCGGCGCGTCGAAGCGGGCGACGACGTCGTGCGCGTCGCTGTCCGAGGTGCGGGCGGACCAGCGCCACTCGAGCGCGCCGGAGGAGTAGATCTTGAAGTAGCCGTCGCGGCTCGAGCCGGCGGGACAGCTCGCCTGGGTCACGTCGGCCATTGCCTCGATCGACGCGAGGAACGTCGCGTCCTCGCAGCGCGGCCGCGGGTAGACGCGGTCTTCGGCGGTGGCGGGCCCCTGGATCCCGTAGAACGCGTCGGCGTCGCTGAACGACATCCAGCTGTCGTTGTGCTCGGTGGCGTTGGTGCCCATCCCGACGCGCTGGCGCACCTGCAGGCGATAGAGGCCGGGCGTCGTGATCTCGATCGAGACCTCGATGTGGCCGAAGCTCGTGTCGTTGTTGTGTGCGGTGCCGGTCCACCCGATGTACTCGCCGCCGGAGGCATCGGCGTGCGTGCCGCGCGCCCAGTCGGCAGCGAGCGGCAAGCTCTCCGCCTCGATCACGACGATGCCGCCCTCGGCGCGGAAGTCGCACTCGCGGGGAACGCTCGCATCGGCGATGTCGCCCGCGTCGCTCGGGAGATCGCCCGCGTCGCCTGGGACGTCGCCCGCGTCGCCCGGAACGTCGCCTGCGTCGCCGCTCCGCGCCGCATCGTTCGGTCGGCCGGCGTCGGGATCGATCGCAGGCTCTCCGCCGCACGCCGCGATCCCGAGGAACATCGAGGTCATCCACCACTCGAGCCGCATGCGACACCTCCGCCGAGCGAACGCTCGAAAGAGACATCATCGGCGGTCGCGCGCTCGGCGCCAACTCCATGGCTTCGTCCCGCCGCAGCCCGACTCGAAGGCTGTCGTCAATCGGCTCGCCCGCTCCGGGCCCTTCCGTCCGCACGCGCTCATCGGCTCGCCCGCTCCGGTCGCTTCCGTCCGCGCACGAAGCGCGCGCTCCCGTACGCGCCCTACGGGGCGAGCACTCCTGCAGGCCGCGCAGCGCGCGCTCCCGTGCGCCCCTCCGGGGCGAGCACTCCTGCCGACTCAGCTCGTGGCAGGGCGGCGGACGAACTCGAAGCCGCCCTCGCCGACGTCGATGTGGATGGTGTCGCCCATGGTGTAGCCGCCGCGGAGGATCTCCTCGGCGAGCGGGTCCTGGAGGTTCTTGAGGATCACGCGCTTGAGCGGGCGCGCGCCGTACGCGGGCTCGTAGCCGAGCTCGGTGAGGCGATCCTTCGCGGCATCGGTGACCTCGAGCGTGAGGCGTCGATCCTGGACGAGCTTCTGCAGGCCGCGCAGCTGGATCTCGACGATGTCGCGCAGCTCGGTCTTGCCGAGCGGATCGAAGATGACGACGTCGTCGATGCGGTTGAGGAACTCCGGGCGGAAGTGCTTGCGGAGCTGGCCGTCGAGCTCCTCGCGGATCGCCTCGCGGGTGACGCCCTCGCCGTGATCGAGGATCGCGTGGCCGCCGACGTTGCTGGTCATGATGATCACGCAGTCGGCGAAGTGCGCGACGCGCCCGCGCGAGTCGGTGAGGCGGCCGTCGTCGAGCACCTGCAGGAGGATGTTGAAGACGTCGGGGTGCGCCTTCTCCATCTCGTCGAAGAGGATCACGGAGTAGGGCCGCTTGCGCACCGCCTCGGTGAGGAAGCCGCCCTCCTCGCTGTCGACGTAGCCCGGCGGCGAGCCGAGCAGGCGCGCGACCATGTGCTTCTCCATGAACTCGCTCATGTCGAGGCGCGTCAGCGCGATCTCGTCGTCGAAGAGGAACTCCGCGAGCGCCTTCGCGAGCTCGGTCTTGCCGACGCCGGTCGGGCCCAGGAAGAGGAAGGATCCGATCGGCCGCTTCGGATCGCGCAGGCCGACGCGGCCGCGGCGCACCGCCTTCGCGACGGCGCTCACCGCGGGGTCCTGGCCGATGACGCGCGTGCGGAGGGTGTCCTCCATCGCGAGGAGCTTGTCGGTCTCGGCCTGGAGCATCCGCGAGACCGGCACGCCGGTCCACGTCGCGACCACGTCGGCGACGTCCCCCTCGACCACCGAGTCGCGCACCTTCGGATCGTCGGGGCCCGCGATCGCCTGGGCGCGCGCGCGCGCGTCCTCGAGCTGCTTCTCGAGCAGCGGCAGGGTGCCGAAGCGCAGCTCGCCCGCGCGCGCATGGTCGCCCGAGGCCTTCGTGTCCTCGTACTCCTTGCGCGCGGCGGCGAGGTCGGTCTCGATGCGGCGCGTCTCGGTCGAGCGCGCGAGCGCCGCGGACCAGCGCGCGCGCGCCTCGTGCGCCTTCGGGCGCAGGCCCGAGATCAGGTCGTCGATGCGCTTCTTCTCGCGCTTGCTCTCGTCGTCGTGATCGTCCTCGAGCGACTTGCTCTGCGCCTCGAGCGCCTCGAGCCGCCGCTCCATGATGTCGAGCTCCGCGGGGACGCCGTCCATCTCGACGCGCACGCGCGCGGCGGCCTCGTCGATCAGGTCGATCGCGCACTTCGGGAGGTTCACCGAGGGCACGTAGCGACGCGCGAGACGCACCGCCGTGACCAGCGCGGGATCCGTGATCTGCACGCCGTGGACCTGCTCGTAGCGATCGACGACGCCGCGCAGGATCGCGAGCGTCTCGTCGGGGGTCGGCGGCTCGATCGCGATCGCGACGAAGCGGCGCGAGAGCGTGGGGTCGGCCTCGAACGCGCGACGCATCGTGTCCGTGGTCGCCAGGCCGATCACCTTGAGCTCGCCGCGCCCGAGCGCGGTCGACAGGAGCTGTCCGGCGCCGCTCGGCGCGCGATCTCCGACCAGCGCGCCGAGGTCCGGCACGAAGAGGAGGATCTCGCCGGCCTTGTCGCGGATCGCGGAGAGGAGCGAGCGCATGCGCTCCTCCGCCTCGCCGCGCAGCTTCGCGCCCGCGAGCAGCGTGCCGATCTCGAGCGCGATCAGGCGCTTGTTCTTCAGCGACGTCGGTACGTCGCCCTTGACGATGCGCATCGCGAGCGCGCTGACGATCGCCGTCTTGCCGATGCCGGCCTCGCCGACGAGCAGCGGGCTGTTCTCGTGACGGCGCGCGAGCACCTGCAGGATGCGCCGCAGCTCGCCGTCACGGCCGATCACCGGATCGAACGCGCCCTCGCGCGCGAGCCGCGTGAGGTCGCGGCCGTACTGCTCGATCGGATCGCCGCCCTTGCCGTTCCCGCTGGTCCCGCGCGACGACGAGCTCGAGCCGCCGTTGGTGGGCGCCGCCTGCAGCGTCTCTCCCGACGCGGTCGCGCGCAGCACCGGCGCCGAGAGCCCACAGGCCTTGAGCGCGGTCGCGACCGGGCCCGCGGTGTCCTGCGCGCTGGCGAGCAGCAGGTGCGTGACGTCGACCGCGGAGCCGCTCGCGCGCGACGCCTCGCCCTCGGCGCGCCCGAGCAGATCGAGCATGCGCGGCGAGAGGTACGCGACCGCGCCCTCGAGCCGCGGGAGCTTGCGGAGCTGGGCCTCGGCCTCGACGAGCACGTCGACGGGATCGACGCCCGCGCGCCGGATCGCCTGCTGCACCGGCTCGCTCCGCTCGATCAGCCGGTAGAGCAGGTGGAGCGGCTCGACCTCGGGGTTCTTGCGCTCGTCGGCGAGCCCTTGCGCGGCCGCGATGATGGCGCGCGAGTCGCGATCGTACGTCTCGAGGCGAAGAGTCAGCGTGCTCATGGGGGCGCGAGCATACAACGCCCCGGCGCCGCGATCGTTTCGCCTCTCGCGCGATCAGCGCTTCGCCGAATGCCGCGCGAGATAGCGCGTGCGCAGGTCGTCGATCACGTGCGAGAGCATGCGATCTTCCTCGCCGCTGAGCTGGCCCTCGGTCTTGCGGTCGAGCATCTGCAGGATCTCGATGGTGTGCCGGGCCGCCTCGAGGTCGACCGAGGTGCCGCCCTCGGGGGCGGCGATCTCGCCGAGGTGGATCATGCACGACGTGCTCATCGACAGGATGAACGTCGTGAAGTCGATCGGCGGCGCACCATCGCCGCCGGGGAGCGGGCCGAGCCCGGCATCGTCTTCGACGTGATCGTCGTCGTGGTCTGCGCTCGGCGGCATGACTCGCCCCCTCTCTCTCTCGGACTCGGCGCCTCTCTCGCGATCGGCTCACCCCGCGCTCGCGTCCGAGCCCTCCGGGACGAGCACTGCTGCCGGATCAGCCTTCGTCTTCGTCTTCGAGATCGTCGTCGTCGTCGTCGTCGTCGTCCGTGGCGATCGCGACGTTGTCGGCGCGATCGGGCAGCCCGGTCAGCAGCTTCGAGAGCTGCTTGGGCTCGACGAGGCCCTTGTCGATGTTGCGCTGGACGATCCGCTTGTCGATCATGAAGTCCTGATAGGCCATTCGTCGTTCCTCTCGGGCGCCACTCGGCGCCACGTGCGCGCCACGCGGGCGGGGCGGCAGTCTAGAGGTGCGCGCTACGCTGTCAAACAGCGACCGTCGGCGGGTGGGGCCTACGTCAGCAGCTCGCCGAAGGCCGTCGTCGCGCGGCCCGGGCTGAAGAGCGTCGCGCCGTTGTAGACGTAGCTCTCGTCGTACCCGAACGACTCGGCCGGCAGGCCAGCGCCGCGCAGCGCGGTGAGCACGGCGATGCTGGTGTTCGCGCGGTCGACCCGGTGGTGGACGTTGCCGCGCAGCCGGCCGCCGCCCTTGCCCGCGATCAGGATCGGGAACTCGCGGTTGCTGTGGGTCCAGCCCTCGCTGAGCTCGCTCGTGCCGAGGATCGAGACGTTGTCGAGCACGCTCGTGCCCGCCGCGTCGGGCGTGTCGCGCAGGCGCGTGAGGAAGTACGCGAATTGCTCCATCGTGAACACGGTCGCCGCGTGCACGGTGGCGAAGGGCGGCCCCTCGTCGTGGTTGATCTGGTGGAGGCTGTTGCTCGCCCCGACCGGCCACATGACGACGCCCGAGCCCGCGGTGCTGAAGAACATCGAGAACGAGCGGGTGAGATCGCACGCGAGCGCGATCGCGCAGAGATCGCTCATCGCGCGGTTCTGCTCGGCGATCTGCTCGCGGCCACCGACGTCGGGGAAGTCGCCGGGATCGGCGGGCGTGGCGCACGCGGACGCACCCGCGGCGAGGCGCAGCTCGAGCGCGCGCACGCTCTCGAAGTGCTGATCGAGGCGGACGCGATCGGCGCGCGAGACCCGCGGCTGCAGCGCGCGGATCTGCGCGCCGACCGAGTCGAGCACGCTCTGCCGCGCGAGATCGATCTGCGCGTCGACCGGCGCGCTGAAGAGGCGCGCGAACATCCGCGACGGCGAGTACTCGCTCGGGTTCGGGTTGTTCGTCCCGTTGTGCGAGAGGTGCTGGAAGCTCGTGCCCTCGTCGGTGCCGCGGAAGCGCGTGATGCCGAGCTCGAGCGAGCGGAACGGGGTCGTGCCCTCGTGGTGCGCGGCGACGACCTGATCGACCGAGGGATACGCGAAGCTCGAGACGATCGTGTCGCGCGTCGTGCCGACCTGCGCGAAGTGCGCGCCGGTCATGATCGCGGCCATGCCGGAGTGGTGCGGGTGCGTCGCGGTCTTCACCTCGCAGCCCGACACCACGCTGACCCACGGCTTCACGCCTGCGGTCGCGAACGGCGCGAGCTGATCGCTCGGCGCCCAGTCGACGGTGCCGCTCGGGGTCCAGCGCTCGGGGCGCGTGCCGTTGCCCCAGAACCACACGCCGAAGCGGGTGGGCAGGGGCTCGCCGCCCGCGAGCGCGGTGCCGCGCTCGTCGAGCATCGCGTCGAGCACCGGCACGCCGATCGTCACCGCGGCGCCGGTCGCGAGCACACCGCGCAAGAAGGTGCGGCGCCGCAGCGGGCGGCGCGAGACGGTGGTCGTGTTCTTCTTCGGAGTGGTCATCGCGTCTCGCTCCTTCACGGTCGCACGCACGCGACCGCGAGGCCGTCGCCGGAATTCTCGAGGGGGCCGAAGCCGCTGACGGCGCCGCGCGAGGCGCAGAAGCGGTGGATCGCCGCGTTGCAGTCGGGGCCGATGCGCGACGCGGCGGTGCAGCCGCCGTGGTGCGTGCTCATCACGGTGTACGTGGTCGAGACCACCTCGGCGCCGGGCACGCACGAGATCGACACCGCGCCGCCCGAGACCTGCACGGGGCCGAAGCCGCTGGGGAAGCCCGCGGCGACGCAGGCGCGATGGATCGCGGCGTTGCACTGCTGCCCGACGCGCTCGCCGGCACCGTCGCAGCC
>JALYRN010001251.1 GCA_030855295.1 Myxococcota bacterium
GTCGTGCCCCGGCTCGCAGGTCGTCTGTGGCGGCCGCTGCGTCGACCTGGCGAGCGACGGTGCGCACTGCGGCGCGTGCGGCACGGCGTGCGGCGCCGGCCTCGTCTGCTCGGGCAGCGCGTGCGTGCCTTCGTGTGGCGCCGGCCTGACCGAGTGCAGCGGCTCGTGCGTCGACACGCGCTTCCACCCGAGCCACTGCACCGCGTGCGGCGCGGCGTGCGGCCCCTACGCGAACGCGGTGGCGTCGTGCAGCGACCGCTGCCTGATGACGTGCGATCCCGGGTTCCGCGACTGCGACGGCGCGACCGCGACCGGCTGCGAGTCCGAGAGCGCGACCGACGTCGACAACTGCGGTCGCTGCGGCGTGCGGTGCTCGTACGCGAACGCCGCGGCGTCGTGCAGCGCGGGCACCTGCGGCATGCTCGCGTGCAACGCGGGCTTCGGCGACTGCGACGGCAGCCCGCTCAACGGGTGCGAGTGCCGCATCGCGACGGTCGGCCCGAGCGGCTCGCCGCCGTTCTCGGGCGGCACGCTGCGCGATCTCGAGGAGGACCCGGCGACGGGCGCGATCTCGCCGAGCGGGATGGTGACCGACACCTCGGCGGACTACCTCTGGGTCGTCAACGTCGCCGAGAGCACGGTCTCCCGCTGGGACGCGGCGATGCGGAGCGAGATCGCGCGCTATCGCGTCGGCGTGGCGGCGGGTGAGTGCCTCGGCCGCTGCTGCCACGAGACCGGCTGCAACATGCCGTCGCGCGTCGTCGTCGACGGCAACGGCGATGCTTACATCGCGAACCGCGCCTTCGGAATCCAGGGCACGGTGACGAAGATCGCCGGCGACCGCAACGAGTGCGTCGATCGCAACGGCAACGGCGTGATCGACACCTCGTCCTCGGCGACGCCGATGGCGTGGGGCGCCGACGAGTGCGTGCTGTGGACCGCGAACGTCGGACCGGTGAACGCGGTCCTCCGCGCGATCACGGTCGACCGCGGCGACGGAACGCGCCCCAACGGCTACATCTGGGTCGGCGGCTTCGAGAGCCGTCAGTTCTACCGGCTCGATCCGGTCACCGGCACGACGCTGCACACCGTCGCCGTGCCGCTCCAGCCGTACGGCGCGGTGGTGACCGCCGACGGTCGCCTCTGGACCTCGACGCTCGGCCGGCTGATCGTGCCGATCGACACCACGACCCGCGTCGTCGGCACGACCGTGAACCTGCCGTGGGACGTCTACGGTCCCACCGCCGACGCGACCGGTCGGCTGTGGTTCACGATCTGCTGCTGGGGCAATCTCATCGGCGGCTACGACCCGGCGACCGGGCAGTCGACGCAGGTGACGCTGCGCGCCGGCTCGTCGGCCGGCGTGACCGTCGACGCGCTCGGCAACGTCTGGGCCGGCGTGAACGAGGGCACGACGCGCTCGACCCTCGTGCGGCTGCCGATCTCCTCGTTCGTCGCAGGCACGTCGAGCACCTCGCCGGGGATCATCCCGACGTCGGCGCTGACGTACTTCAACGGGCCGGCGAACCCGACGGGCGCGCAGCCCACCGCGGTCGGCGTCGACCGCAGCGGAGCGATCTGGCTGGCGAGCTACACCGGCAACTCGCGGCTGCTGCGGCTCGATCCGTCGACCTCGACGTACACCGAGCTCACCGGTCCGAACCGCACGTACTCCTACTCGGACTTCACCGGCTCGGTGCGGCGCGCGTCGATCCCGCAGGGCTCGTTCGAGCAGACGTTCGATCTGGGCTGCGCGAGCCCGACGCTGATGGACTTCGAGATCGACGGCTCGTTCCCCGCCGACACGTCGACGACGGTCTCGATGCGCACCGCCGCGACCACCGCGGAGCTGCCGACCGCGACGACGGTGTCGGTCGCGGCGCTGCCGCCGAACGCGAGCCCGTATTCGCTCGGACCGCTCTTCAGCGGCGCCAGCGTCACGCCGCAGCAGCAGCTCCGCGTGACGCTCGTGCTGCGCGCGTCGTCGACCGGCGCGGTGCCGATCGTCAACGGCATCGGCCTCGTCTGGACGTGCCCGTAGCCCGCGCGGCGCAGATCGCGCGCGCGCTCGGCACGGGGCTCCTGGTGGCGATCGCCTTCGGCAGCTCCGGGC
>JALYRN010000332.1 GCA_030855295.1 Myxococcota bacterium
CGTCGCCCGTGACCGTCCGCAGCTCGAGCACTCGCACCGCGAGCTCGTCGGCGAGGCGCTGCTCGTCGTCGGTTCCGCCGTCCTCCTCACCCCACGCTCGGTACGCGCGACAGCTCGCCTCGATCGCCCCCCGCAGGGTCGGGTTCCGCCTCACCCGGGGAGCGAGAGTCTCCATCTGCATCACCGCGAGCTCGCGCAGGATGCAGAGCCGCTCCAGCTGATCGTCGGAGCACGAGTCGGTGTCGAGGACAGCGCGGTCGATCGCCTGCTGGAGCTCGACCAGCGCGGCCGATGCGCGGGTCGCTCGGAGCTCGGCCAGGCGCGCGAGAAGGCTCATGTCGGATGCCCACCTGCAGCGCGCGGGCCAGCGTACGACGTCCGCGCGGCGGGCACCCCGCGCCGACCTCGGGTAGAAAAGCCGGGTGGGGGGACTAGAGTCGCGGGCCGTGAGCGCGAAGCCACTCGACGGCGCGACCGTGCTCGTGATCGAGGATCACGAGGACACTCTCGACCTCTTCACGCTCCTGCTCGAAGAGGCAGGCGCGCGCGTGCTGAGCGCGCCCTCCTGCGAGCGGGGGCTGGCGCATCTCGACCAGAGCTCGGTGGACGTCATCGTGTCGGACCTCGCGATGCCCGGCGTCGATGGCTGGGAGTGCATCCGCCGGGTGCGTGGTCGCGCCGACGGAAGCGCGCGCTGCCCCGCGCTGGCGGTCTCCGGCAACGCGTCGATGGACGACGCGGGGCGCTCGCGCAGCGCCGGGTTCGACGCGCACCTCTCGAAGCCGGTCGATCCCGACGTGCTGATCGCGAAGGTCCGCGAGCTCTTGCTGCAGCGCGCCACCTCGCGATCGCCACAGCCCTGATCGAGGCCCTCCAGAGCTCCGGTCCCCGGGGCGAGCACTCCTGTGGACTCAGAGGCTGTCTATCGGCTCGCTCGCTCCGGGCGCTTCCGTCCGCGCGCCGGGCGCGCTCCCGTACGCACCCTCCGGGGCGAGCACTCCTGTGGACTCACTCCCGGCGTCGGTCGCGGCCGGTGGCGGGCGCTTGGATCTCTTCGACGACGGGACCCGTCTTGCGGCGGCGGGTGCCGCTCTTCGTCGCCGGCGTGCCGGCCTCGGGGGCGCTGGGAGCGGGCTCGGTGGGGCGGTGGGCAGGACGCTTCGTCGTCTTCGCGCGAGGCATCTGAGGCAACGTGGGGCGCTCGCCGGCGCCTCCCTTCGATGTGGGTCGCGACATGACGGCGACGATGGCGCCCCGCGGCGTCCCACGCCAGGTATCGGCGGTACGGGCGCGCGGCGGCGCGTCAGAGCGATGCGACGAACGCGAGCACGGCATCGGCGGTGCGCGTGGGCTGGTCGAGCGTCACGTCGTGCCCCGCGTCCTCGATCCACGCGCGCCGTGCTCCGGGGATCAGCGCGTGGAGCTCGTCCTGGAGCGCGGGGGGCACGAGGGTGTCGTTGCGGCCGCTGACGACGAGCACCGGCGCGCGCAGGCTCGGGAGCTCGGCGCGGGCGTCGTGACGCGCGGCAGCGGCCGCGAGCCACACGAGATCCTCGGTGTCTCGCGGGTGCTCTTCGATCGCGCTCTCGATGCGCTGCATCGCGCCGGCATCGTGGCGCACGTGCGGCGAAACGATGCCGCGCGTCAGGCTCTTGCCCGGATCGGCGGCGAGCAGGCGGCGCGCGAGCGCGAGCTTGCCGATCGGATCGGCGAGGGCCGCGTCGATCCCGTGCGCGGCGGTGGACGCGAGCACGACGCTGTCGAATCGATCGCTCCCGATCGCCGCCCACTGCGCGACCATCCCGCCGAGCGAGATCCCGAACAGGTGCGCGCGCTCGATGCCGGCGGCCTCCAGCGACTCGACCAGCGCGTCGCCGAGATCGCGCGTCGTCCATCCAGCGCGGGCGCCGCTCGCGCTGCCGGTGCCCGGGAGGTCGACCGAGATCACCCGCAGCGTCGTCGCGAGCCGCGCGGCGAACGGCGAGAGCACCTCGCTGGGCATTCCCAGCGGCGGCACCAGCGCGATCACGGGCGCATCGCGCTCGCCGAGCACGTGCACGCACGAGAACCCTCCGCCTGCGAGCTCGACGCGCCGCACGTCGCTCATCGCTTCCTCCGATCGCGCGCGGCCATCTCGTCCATCGCGCGCTGCATGCGCGCGACCACCTCGTCGCGCACCGCCGCCGGCTCGTCGCCCGGCGCGACCTCGATCGGCGCGAGCACGCGCAGTCGGATCGGCAGCGGGAGCGGCAGGTACGGCACCCACGGCCCGGCGCCGATGCCCCACGGCAGCGCGAGCGCGATCGGGAATCGACGGATGCGGCCCCAGCGCGTCAGCCCCAGCGCGCCCGCGAGCCACTCGCCCTCGTGCAGGATGATCGCGCTGCGGTGCGCGCCGTACGCGACGATCGGGACGATCGGCGCGCCCGCGGCCTGCGCGACGCGGACGAACCCCGTGCGCGAGCCGAACACCACGCGATCGCGCATCCGGAAGTGTCGGTAGGCGTCGAGCTCGCCGCCGGGGTAGACGAGCACGCGGCCACCGCCGCGCAGCACGCGCAGCGCGTTGTCGGGATGCGCGCGGATGCCGCCCGCGCGCTGCACCAACCGGCCGAGCGGACGCACGTGCCGCATCGCGAGGTCGTGCGCCATCGCGTAGAGCGGGGTCTCGGTGCCGAGCGTGCGCCAGAGCGCCGACATCGTGCAGAAGAGGTCGGGGCCCATGATGCCGCCGTTGTGGTTGCCGACGAGCAGCGCGGGCGCGGTGCGCAGGTGCTCGGCGCCCTCCACCTCGAGGCTCAGCCACTCGCGCGCGATCCACTCGAACGCCGGCAGGACCTCGTCGATCAGCGCGACGTCGCGGCGCTCGAGGCAGTCGGGATCGAAGGGCGGCGCGCGCTCGTCGGTGATCGCTCGGCCGATCGCCCGCACCGCGCGAGCGATCGCTCCGTCAGCGCCCATGCAGGCCCGGCACGAAGCGCGGCCGGCCCTCGTGGAGCGCGTCGTAGTCGGAGTCCTCGCGCAGCGCGCGCTCCTCGGCGGCGATGCGCGCCCGCAGCAGCGCCGCGTTCGCGACCGTGTAGACGAACGACGTCAGCCACGCGCCGTGGATCAGCGGGAGCGCCGCGATCTCGAGGATCACGCCGAGGTAATTCGGATGCCGCACGTGGCGGAAGATGCCCGATGCGACCGCCTTCTCGCCCGGCACCGTCATCACCTTCACGGTCCACCGCCAGCCGAGCTGGTGCATGGCCGCGAGCCGCAGCGCCTGTCCGATCACGAAGAGCGCGCCGGCGCCGATCGCGATCGTGAGGTCGAACGCGGCCGAGAGCACCCAGACCTCGACCAGCATCGCGACCAGCCAGCTCGCGTGCAGCGCGCGCATCCACGGCATCTGCGCGGGCGCATGCTCGCGCCCACCCGCCGCTCGGATCCGCGCCTCGTGGCGGGCGCTCCGCCGCAGCTCCCAGAGGCGCTGCAGAGCGACCGCGATCACCAGGATCGTGAACGCCGCGCGGCTGTCCACGCGCTCACCCGCGCCGCAGCGCGACGGCCGCTGCGGTGTCGAGCACGCGGAACGTCAGCGACTCCGTGAGGAAGAGCCGCACCACCTTCGCGTCGTGCGAGAGATAGCCGATGGAGAGGTCCTGCCCGACCGTCAGCTCGAAGTCGCCGCCCCGCATCGAGACGATCATGCCGTGCTCGAGCGCCGGCGCCCACGCGATCGAGTCGATCAGATCGTCGATGCGGCTCCGGATCGGATAGCCGTCCTCGGCGCTCGCGTGTGCCTCGTCGTAGATCTGCGGACCGAGCACGAGCGCGTAGGGTCCGCCGACGCCGGCGCGGCGCAGCACCTCTTTCGCGGCGACCACCGCGAACGGCAGCTCGCGCGCGTCGCCGAAGCTGACGGGCGCATGGTCGGAGGTCTCGATGATCCCGCGCACGCCCGCTGCGCCGTAGCCGTTGAAGATCGCGGAGTCCTCGGCGCGCGCGATGCGCTCGGCGGCCTCGATCAGCGGCTTGAGCTCGAGATCGCCTGCGCCCCGCGACGCATCGTCGAGCTCGTCGATGGGCAGCTCGAAGTGTGCGCGCAGCTCGATCAGCGGCAGCACGACGCGCAGGCGCGCCTGCACGCCCTCGAGCGGCGCCTCGAGCGACGACACGCGCCCGGTGTTCACCGCGCCCGCGCCCCACCCCAGCGGTCCGTGGAAGTCGACGACCTTGCGCGCGGCGAGGTGCAGCGCGAGCACGCGCTTGGCCTCTGCATCGATCTGCGCCCAGGCCTCGGGAACGATCGGCGCGAGCTCTCGCTTCAACAGGTTCATCGTCCCGATCCCCTCTTCAAGCTACCGATCCCGAGAGAGCCCGCGGTGTCCGCGTCCTTGCGATCCTCGATCGCCTCGCTCAAAGCCGGCTCTTCGGCTCCGGCGGCCTGATCCTCGACCTTCGTGACGTCGCCCTGCGTGAAGAGATACGTGCGCATCTCCGCGTCGAACTTCGGATTCCGCCGGCGCAGCCACTCGAGCACCATCATCGCGTGCTCGATCTCCTCGTCGCGGTTGTGCGCGAGGATCGCGGCGAGCTCGGCATCGCCGGTCGCATCGACGCGCTGCTGGTACCAGTCGACCGCCTCGAGCTCCTCCATCAACGAACGGATCGCGCGATGCAGATCGCGCGTGGGCTCGGGCAGTGTGTCGAGAGGCTCGTGATAGGTGTCGCTGGCCACGTGTGCTCCGCCCGCGGACATGGGCACCGTCGCGCCTCGCCACAACCAGCGGCGCTCAGGAGAGCGCGCGGTCGAGCTCGCGCTGCGGCTCGCGCGCACGCTCCGGGTCGTCGGCCCGGAGCACCTGGAGCGCAGGACCGGCGCGCAGCAGCTCGTCGAAGCGGCAGCCGAGCTCGGTGCGCGCCGCGACCAGACCCGAGATCGTCGCCGCCATCACGCCGTGGCTGAGCGTGCTCGCGCCGCAGAGCAGCAGCCCCTCGATCGGCGTGCGGATCGGCCACGAGAAGGGCCCGAGCTGCGCCCGCGACTTCTCGGTGCCGTACATGTTGCCCGCGGTCGCCGCGCAGTAGAACTCGTTGGTCAGCGGCGTGCCGAGATCGACGTAGACGGCGTGCTTCGTCAGGCCCGGCGCGACGCGCTCGACGGCATCGAGCATCAGGCGCGTGAGCTCCTGCTTGCGCGCCTCGTAGCTCGCGGGGCGCGCGTCGTGCGCGCTCGCCGCCCACGTGCGGAACGCCTCGGCGCCGATCAGCGTGAACGCCTCGATCGTGTGGCGCGTGCCGTAGCGCTTCGAGGGATCCTTGAGCGTCGTCCCGCTCAGGAACAGGAACGGCAGCTTGCGCACCTCGGCGCCCCACGGCTCGAGCTGTCCACCGTAGATCGAGTCGAGGTCGTTGCTCTCGAACGACCACACGTTGCCGGAGTCGAGGCCCCACCGCCGGGGGTCGGCGTCGACCGCCAGGAACAAGCTCAGCGCCGACGCCGAGTACCGGGTCGCCGCGAGCTTCCGCCGCATCCGCGGCGGCACGTGCTCGGCATCGAGCAGTCGCCCGAACGTCACCGTCGGATCGGCGTTGCTGATCACGGTGCGAGCGCGCACCTCGGTTCCGTCCTCGAGCCGCACACCGATCGCGCGACCGCGCTCGACCAGGATGCGCGAGACCGGCGCGCGCACGCGGATCGAGCCGCCCGCGCGCTTCAGCGCGAGCAGGAACGCGCGAGGCAGGCTGCCGGCGCCGCCGCGCGGGTAGTAGCCTCCGTCGGCGTAGTGCCCGAACACTGCCGCGTGCAGCGGCGCGGGCGCGCGCGACGGCGGCAGGCCGTGATCTCCCGACTGCGCGCCGAGGATCGCCGCGAGGAACGGATCGCGCACGTGCGCATCGATCAGCGCGCGCGCCGAGCGCAGCGCCCAGCGCGTCAGCGTCGGCGCGCGGAAGGGGAGCTGCAGCGCGCCGCCGATGCCCTCGATGTCGAGGAGCGCGCCCATGTCCGAGCCGATGCGCGAGATCGTCTCGACGTAGCGCGCGATGCCCTCGCGCTCGCGCGGGAACCGTGACGAGAGCCGATCGACCAGCGCCTCGCGCCCCGCCGGGATCGAGAAGCACTGCGTCGTCGCGCCGCCGTCGCCGACGCGCACGTGATCGTAGCCCTCGGGGCAGAGCTCGTAGAACGCGAGATCGGCGCCGAGGCCGAGCCCCTCGTAGATCCGGCGCGCCATCTTTCCCGCGCCGAGCTCGCCGATGTAGTGGACGCCTGGGCTCCATCGATAGCCGCCGAGCGTGTACGAGTGGCACCACCCGCCGGGCAGGTAGTGCTGCTCGAGCACGAGCACGCTGCGGCCCGCCTGTGCGAGCGCGAGCGCCGCGGCGAGGCCGCCGGCGCCCGACCCGATCACGACGACGTCGACGTCCGCGGGAGGAGGAGCAGGCACGGAATTCGACACGTAGTCACCGTGCAGCGTCTCGCGCGTCCCCGCGCGCCGAGGTAAGTTCGTCTGCTCGTCGTCGATGTGGGATCCGGGGGGGTCTCGCGCGGCGGCAAATCAGCTCGAGGGGGGAGAATCAATGCTGCAACCGACGACTCCGTCGTGGGTGCGGCCGGGCCGTCGTGTGCTCGTGGTGGAAGACCACGAGGACACGCGCGAGATGCTCGGCGCGCTTCTGGAGGACTGTGGATTCGTGGTGGCGCTCGCGGCGGATGCGGCCGCGGCGCTCGAGATCGAGAGCGCGTGGGCGCCCGACGTGGTGCTCGTGGATCTGAGGCTGCCGGTGATCAACGGCATGCAGCTCACGCGGGCGCTGCGAGCGCGCGAGTCGATGCGCGGGGTGCCGATCGTCGCGTGCACCGGGTACACGAAGCGCGCGACGCTCGAAGAGGCGCTCGAGGCGGGCTGCGACAGCGTGCTGATCAAGCCGTTCGGTGCGTATTTCGCCCATCGTGAACGCGCGGATCGCGCGATCGTGATCACCGCGATCGCCGCATCGTGATCGCTCGGTCGGAGCGAAGCGACGCTGGTCGTCGGTGATGGTCGTTCAGTCGGTGG
>JALYRN010001252.1 GCA_030855295.1 Myxococcota bacterium
GTGTTGCTCCTGCTGCTGGTCGGCGGGGGCGTCGCGGGCGCGGTGGTGGGCGGGCGCATCCAGCACGCCGGGCACCTCTCGGTCGTCGCGGTGGTGTCGTCGATCGCCGACGCCTGGAGCGTGATGGCGCCCGAGGGACCGAGCGCCGCGGTGGTGCAGCAGGCGCCGCTGCTCTCGGTGCTGGCGCTGCCCTTTCCGATGCTGGGGACCGACGCGATCGAGCCGCTCCTCGGCGTCGGCGACGTGGTGTTCGTCGCGCTCTACCTCACGGTGTCGCGCCGCTTCGAGCTGGGGCTGGGGCGCACGATCGCGGCGCTGGCGATCGCGTTCGCGGCGACCGCGATGACGGTGATCGCGCTCGAGCGCGCGATCCCGGCGCTGCCGTTCCTCGGCGCGGCGATGCTGATCGCCCACCGGGAGGCGCGGCTGCCACCGGGCGAGGAGAGGCGCACCGCGCTGATCGGCATGGCTGTGCTCGCCGCGCTCGTGATCGCCGTGCTAGCCCTCCGGCGATGAGGATCGAGAAGCTCGGGGCGCTCGACGCGCGCATCGCCGGTGGGACCGACCGCGAGGGCGGAGGCGACGGACCGGTCATCGTGCTCCTGCACGGGTTCGGCGCGCCGGGGGACGATCTCGCGCAGCTGTGGCGCGTGCTCGACGTGCCGGCCGGGACGCGCTTCGTGTTCCCGGCGGCGCCGCTCGAGCTCGCGTACGCGCACGGGATGGGCGATGCGCGCGCGTGGTGGATGATCGACATGGTCGCGCTCGATCGCGCGGTGCGCGAGGGGCGCTTCCGCGATCTCGGCAAGGACGTGCCCGAGGGGCTCGACGACGCGCGCGCGAAGGTGATCGGGCTGCTCGACGCGGTCGAGGAGCGACTGCGGCCTCCGCCCGGCAAGGTGCTGCTCGGAGGGTTCTCGCAGGGCGCGATGCTCGCGCTCGACGTCGCGCTGCACGATCCGCGGCCGCTCGCGGGGCTGGCGCTGTGGAGCACGACGTTCCTCGCGGAGGAGGTGTGGTCGCCGCGGATGAGCGCGCGCGCGGGCCTGCCGGTGCTGCAGAGCCACGGGACCGCGGATCCGCTGCTGCCCTTCGCAGTGGCCGAGAAGCTCCGCGATGCGCTGATGAGCGCGGGGATGGAGGTCGACTTCGTGCCGTTCCGAGGCGGGCACGAGATCCCGCCGACCGTGCTGCAGCGCTTCGGCGCGCTCGCGCAGCGCGTGCTCGCGCCGCCGGCAGGAGTGCTCGCGCCGTAGGGCGCGTGAGCGCGCGCAGCGGGCGAGCCGATTCTTGGACAGCCGCTGAGTTGACGGTCGTGGGCGGCACCGGGTATCGGTGCGCCAGCGGAGGTCGACGATGGCGCGGACGAATCGGATGCTGGTGGCGGTGCTCGCGACGGCCATGTGGGGCGGGACGGGCTGCGGCGGAAGCTGCCCGTCGGCCGACGCGACCGGCGAGAGCGGGGCGGCGAACGCGGGCGCAGGCGGCGAGACGCCGGGCGTGGCGACCGTCGCGCATCAGGGCCCGACCGCGCACGAGACGCCCGAGCACAACCTCGAGTTCGACGATCACGTCGTCGGTGCGAGCCCGTCGGACGCCGCGCCCGAGCGCCTCACGCCCGAGATCATCGAGCACATCGTGCAGGGGCAGATCCCCGACGTGCACCAGTGCTACGAGAACGCGCTGCACGCGAGCGCCGCGATCACCGGGCGCGTCGTGGTGCTGATGCACATCTCGGCCACCGGCAACGTGGTGTCGAGCGAGGTCGGCGAGAACACGACCGGCAGCGACGGGCTCGCCGAGTGCATCTCGGAGCACGTGCAGCACTGGCACTTCCCGGAGGCCGCGCACGACATCTCGGTGCGCTACCCGTTCCTGCTGCAGCCGACGACGGCCGCGGCGACCGCGCCGGCGACTTGAGTCGACAGGAGTGCTCGCTCCGGAGGGCGCGGACAGGAGCGCGCGCTGCGCGTGGGACGGAGGCGCCCGGCGGGGGTGAGCCGATCTCGCGACCTGGCTTCACTCGGCCGGGGCGAAGAGCTCGCCGCGGAGCTCCAGCAGGCGCGTCGCGTGTCGCGCGTCGCGCGCCGCGTCGAGGCCTCCGCTCGCGC
>JALYRN010001253.1 GCA_030855295.1 Myxococcota bacterium
GGCCGAGACGCCGCAGCCGGGCTGGCTCGCCGACGCGCACCGACTGCAGGGCGACGCGCACCGCCTCGGCGGCGAGCGCAGCAGCGCGATCGAGCACTACCGCCGCTACCTCGAGATCGCGTCCAGCGGCGCGATCGATCGTGCCGACGTGCGGCGCTCGCTCCGGGATCTCGGCTCGGTCCCGCCGCAGGAATAGCGCCTGTCCAAATTCGGCTCGCCCGCTACGGGACCTCCCGTCCGCGCGCGCGGCGCGCGCTCCCGTCCGGTCCCTACGGGGCGAGCACTCCTGCAGTCATTCGGCTCGCCCGCTACGGGACCTCCCGTCCGCGCGCGCGGCGCGCGCTCCCGTCCGGTCCCTACGGGGCGAGCACTCCTGCTCACCGCGTCGCGTCAGCGCGCGTCGGCGCGCTTGCGCAGCCGGGCCGCCTCGCGCCGCGCGTCTTCCATCACCGCGGCGGCGTCGAGCGTCTCGAGCTCACCGCGCGTGACGACGCGACGCCCGTCGATGATGACGTCGGTGACGTCGCTCGCCGTCGCCGAGTACACGAGGCGCGAGACCGCGTCGCCGCCCGGCTCGGCGTGCAGCGTGTCGAGGCGCACCACCGCGAGATCGGCCTTCTTGCCGACCTCGATCGAGCCCACCTCGGCATCGATCCCGAGCGCGCGCGCGCCGTCGATCGTCAGCATCGCCAGCGCATCGATCGCCGCCAGCGCTGCCGCGTCGTCGCGCCGCACCTTCGCGAGCAGCGCCGCCTGACGCAGCTCGGTGAACGGATCCATCCGGTTGTTGCAGGGGGCGCCGTCGGCACCGAGCCCCACGACGATCCCTGCCTCGCGCATCGCGACCACGTCGGCGATGCCGCTCGCGAGCTTCAGGTTGGCGCTCGGACAGTGCGCCACGCGCGTGCCGCGCTCGGCCATGCGCTTCATCTGCGCGCGCCCGAGCTGCACGCCGTGCGCGAGCACGACGTTCGGCCCGGCGACGCCCCACGCGGCGAGCGCGTCGACGTCGTCCTTGCCGAGCTGCTTGCGCACTTCTTCCTTCTCGCCGCGATGCTCGCTCGCGTGCGAGTGCACCAGCGCGCCGCGCTCGCGCGCGAGCACGGCCGTCTCGCGCAGCAGCTCCTCGCTGCACGACAGGATGAAGCGCGGACCGAACGCGTAGCCGAGCCGTCCGCCCTCCGCGCCGTGCCAGCGATCGCAGAGCCGCTCGCTCTCGCGCAGGCTCTCGCGCGTCGTCTCGCGCAGCCCCTTCGGCACGCCGACGCCGCGATCCATCATCGCCTTGCCCGAGAAGCCGCGGATGCCCGCGTCGCGCATCGCCTCGAACACGACGTCCTGGTGGCCGACCGTGCCGATGTCGAGGATCGTCGTGGTGCCCGCGCGCATCATCTCGGCGAGCCCGAGCCGGGCGCTCGCGCGCATCGAGCGCGCGTCGTGCGCCGCCTCGAAGGGCCAGATGCGCCGCCGCAGCCACTCCATCAGCGGCAGCTCGTCGGCCATCCCCCGGAAGAGCGCCTGACAAAGGTGCACGTGCGCCTGCACGAACCCGGGCACCACCGCGCACCCCTCGGCATCGATCATCCGCGCCACGCGCGCCGGCCGGCGCCGCCGGCGCTCCTCGATCGCGATGATGCGATCCCCGCGGATCACGACGTCGCCGCGCACGACGCGCCGCGAGCCGTCCATCGTGACGACGGTCCCGCCGCGCACGACGAGATCGAGATCCGCGCTCACGCCTTGGCCCTTCCTCGCTCGAGCACGGCGGGCCCGAACGCGCCCGGCAACGCGCGCGCGACGTCGGTCTCCAGTGGCTCGCCGCGCTCGGCGTAGCAGCGGATCGGGAACGACGGCGGGAACTCCGCGAGGACCTGACGACACATGCCGCACGGCGTCGCCGGCGTGTCTCCCGGCGACGCGATCGCGATCGCCCGGAAGCGCGTTGCGCCCGCCGCGATCGCGGTCCCGATCGCGCTGCGCTCGGCGCACTGACACAGGCCGTAGCTCGCGTTCTCCACGTTCGCGCCGACGAACACGCGACCGTCCTCCGCGAGCAGCGCCGCGCCCACCGTGAAGCCCGAGTACGGCGCGTACGCGCGCCCCCGGAC
>JALYRN010000333.1 GCA_030855295.1 Myxococcota bacterium
CGCCCCGAGAGCAGCTCCGCGAGCTCGCGCCGCAGCGGATCACCACGCTCGACGTCGTCGCTGACCTGCACCGAGCGCGTGCCCGGCCCGCCGGCGAAGAGCACGACGCCGCCCTCGCCGAGCACGTCGCGCGCGAGCAGCAGATCTTCCTCGAGCGAGAGCTGGTTGAGCTCCGGCTCCGATCCACCGCCGACCGCGATCCAACGCACGGCGTCGGGCAGAGGCGCCGCGGGGATCACCGGCAGCGTCGGCAGCGGCTCGACGCGCGCAGGCATCGACGCGGGGCTCGGCGCGCTCGCGGCGGCGGTGTCGGGCGACGATCGCCCCGAGCACCCTCCCCCCGAGCACGCTGCGATCGCTGCGATCGCGAGCGTGCCCGCGATCGTCGCGATCGCGACGCGCGTCGAGAGCACGTGCGCTCGCGCTCCGTCGATCGATCGCCGGCCGCCGCGTTCGCTCACCGCGCGAGCATGGTCCTCCGAGCACGCCCGGACCAGCGCTCGATCAGCGGATCGGCAGGCAGATGGGGTCGAAGAACGAGTCGCCGCCGTCGGCCGCCGGCAGCCGATCGATGCACCCGAAGTCGGCCGGACACTCCTCGTCCCGCGTGCAGCGCCGGTAGCAGAGCCCGGTCGTCGTTCCCTCGAACGCGATGCACGCGCCGCCGAGCCCCGGCGGATCCGCGGGACACTCCGCGTCGGACGTGCACTCGCTGCTGCACATCATGCGCTCGGCCGTGCGGTAGTCGACGTAGTCGACGACCACGCCGGCGCACCCCTCGGTGCTCGCGGGGCACTCCGCCGCACCGACGTCGCACGCGTCATAGGGCCCGCCGCGCGAGCCATCGCGCTCCTCCGCCGATCCACACGCGCTCCCCAGCGCGACCGCGAGCGCGAGACCGATCACCGAGATTCGATTCGTCATCCCGCCTCCTGCGACGTCACCGTACTACGCTCCATTCATGACCGCCGATCAGCCGAGGGTCCGCGACGCGACCGCCGCCGATCTCCCGGCGATGAGCCACATGGCCGCGGAGCTCGTGCGCTACCACCACGCCGTCGATCCGCAGCGATTCTTCCTCGCCCGCGGCGTCGAGGAGGGCTACCGCGGCTGGTTCACGCGCGAGCTCGAGCAGCGCGGCGTCGTCCTGCTCGTCGCCGAGCTCCCGACCGAGCCCGAGCCGATCGGCTACTGCTACGGCCGCCTCGAGGGGCGCGACTGGAACCTGCTGCTCGATCGCCACGTCGCGCTGCACGACGTGTTCGTCCGCGAGCACGCGCGCAGGGCGGGGGTCGCGGAGCGCCTCGTCCGGACCTTCCTCGATCGCGCGAGCGCGCTCGGCGCCCCGCGCATCGTCCTCTCGACCGCGAGCGCGAACGCCAGCGCCCAGGCCCTGTTCGCGAAGCTCGGCTTCCGCGCGACGATGATCGAGATGACCCGGGAGTGCGCGCCGGGTCACGGTAGCGAGTGAGCTCGAGACCTGTCCGAGAATCGGCTCGCCCGCTCCGGGACCTGCCGTCCGCACGCGAAGCGCGCGCTCACGTACGGTCCCTCCGGGGCGAGCACTCCTGTCGTCAATCGGCTCGCCCGCTCCGGGACCTGCCGTCCGCACGCGAAGCGCGCGCTCACGTACGGTCCCTCCGGGGCGAGCAGTCCTGTCGACTGAATCATTTCGCCTTGTAGCGGACCGTCAGCACCGGGCACTCGGCGGTGCGCACGATCCGCTCGGCGACGCTGCCGAGCAGGAAGTGCTCGAGCCCGGTCTTGCCGGTCGTGCCCATGACGATCAGCTGGCAGTCGAGATCCTTCGCCGCCTGCACGATCTCGACGTACGGGATCCCCATCCGCAGGCTCGTGCGGAGCGGCACGGCGTGCGCCGCGTGCCGCCGCCCGACGGCATCGAGATCCTTCGAGAGATCCTGCTCCATCCCCCGCGCGAGATCCGACGAAGGCGATGCGTACGCCGAGAGCTGCCACGCATGCACGAGCTCGACGGAGGCGCCGAGCTTGCTCGCGAGCTCCAGCGCGTAGCCGAGCGCGTTGTGGGCAGCGTCGGAGAAGTCGGTCGGGACCAGGATCTTCTGGATCTGGAGCATGCTCGTCCTCGTCGTCGTTTCGAGCCCGTGGTGCTCGGAGCAGCCCGGGTCGTGCCCGTGCCGCTGAGACATCCTGCCACGCCGGTGTGGCAGAGACGCGCTCTTACTTCTTCTGGCGCTCGGGAGGAATCGTCAGCACCGGCACCGACGACGTGCGCACGACGCGCTCCGCGACGCTGCCCAGGAACAGATGCGGCAGCCCGGTCCGGCCGTGCGTGCCCATCACGATCAGCTCCGCGTTCAGCTCGCCCGCCATCCGGACGATCTCGCGATCGGCCAGGCCCTGCGCGAGGTGTCCTTCGATCGCCATCTCGGGCTCCCGATGCCGCTCGATCAGCGCATCGAGCGAGCGCTGCAGCTCGTCGGTGATCTGCGCGACCACGTCGGGCCCGAGGATCACGGCGCCGTCGGGGAACGCATACACCGGCATCTGCCACGCGTGCACGAAGTGGAGCCCGGCGCCGAGCTGGCGCGCGAGCGCGACCGCGTATCGAGCGGCGCGCTCCGACGTGTCGGAGAAATCGACGGGACAGACGATGCGATGGATCGCGGGCATGGCTCTGGCTCTCCTCGTGCGGTGTTCGCGCGCGCGACTGGTGTCGAGTCGTAGCAGCGTTCGAGCCACCTTGCGCGCGCCCACGCTCTCGCACGTCGGTTTCGCACGCGGCTTGCAGTCTGCTGGGAGCACGCATGAGCCGCCGAGTCCTGATCGTCGACGACAACCGCGAGCTGGCCGAGAGCCTCGCCGAGCTCCTCGCGGGCGAGGGGCTCGAGCCGCTGGTCCGCGACGACGCGCAGCTCGCGGTGCGCGACGCTCCGTCCCTCCGGTTCGACGCCGCGCTCCTCGACGCGCGGATGCCCGGCGTCGATGGCCTCGAGCTCGTGCGCCAGCTCGCGCCACACGCGCCACACGCGGTGTACGTGCTGATGACGGCGTTCCCGCGAGAGGCGCAGCTCGCGCACCGCGACGCGCGCGTGCGGCGCGTGCTCGCGAAGCCGTTCGGCCCCGACGTGCTGATCGCCGCGCTGCGCGACACGGAGTTGATGGGCGCCGCGCGTCGTTGATCGCTCGGACTCCCTGGACGAGGAGCTTGTGAGCGGCGCCCGAGGTGACCACATCTCCCACTTCGATGCGCGTCGCGGAACCGAGCTGGGAGCGGGAGTACGAGGCCTTGGCCGCGCTGCTCCGCGGCGCGCCGCGGGTCCCCTGGAGCGCGCCGACCGAGCCAGCGGCCAGGCGCGCCGCGGCGGGTGAGCTCGTGCTCGCGTTGGAGGAATCGGCGAGGCGCGCGGGAGACGAGCGCGCGCGGCGGCTGTGGTCGTCGGCGCTCGAGCGGGCGCGCGTGCTCGACGGCGGCGCCGAGACCTCGACCGCGGCTTGACGCGCGGGCGTCACGCGCCCGCGAGCTGACGCACGCACTCGATCAGCTGCGCAGGATCGACGGGCTTGGCGACGTGGGCATCGTATCCCGCGTCCAGCGCTGCGCCGACGTCTCGAGGCAGCGCCCGCCCGCTCACGGCGACCGCGGGGATCCCGCGCTTCTCGTCGTCTCGCGCGCGCACGCGCCGGATCAGATCGAGCCCGTCGATCCGGGGCATCGCGAGATCGCAGACCAGGACGCGAACGACGCGCTGAGCGACGAGCTCGAGCGCCTCGTCGGCGTTCGACGCGCTCAGCACCTGGGCGCCAGCGTTGAGGAGCACCAGCCCGAACACCTCGCGCGTGTCGTCGTGATCGTCGACGACGAGCACGGTGACCCCGTCGAGCCGTCCGCTCACGTGGCGTCTCCCGCGCCGAGGAACACGACGTCGTCGGTTCCGTCGATCGAGGCACACGCGCTGTGCACGGCGCGCACGAGCTCGTCGAGCGCCACCGGCTTGCCGAGGTACACGGCGTGCGTCACGCGCTCGGAGGCCTCGCCCGGAGAGCTCTGCCCCGACGCGATCACGCGTGGGATCGCGGCCCACATCGGGTTCGCATCCAAGCGCGCGAGCAGGGCGTAGCCATCTTCGCACGGCATCGCGAGGTCTGTGACCACGGCGTCGACGACCATCGCCTCGAGCACCGAGACCGCCTCGGCGACGCTCGGCACCGGGATCGGACGGGCCCCGTGCCACGCGAGGTACTCGGCGAACATGGTCCTCGTGTCCTCGTGATCGTCGACCACCAGCACCGCGAGCGACGCAAGCCGGCGGTCGCCCGCCAGCACCCGCGTGATCTCGCCGGAACATCGGCCTCGCGACGCGACCTGCGCGTCCAGGCCCGGAGGCGAGTCGCCGTCGATGCGTGGTGCGGACATGGCGTTCCTCGTCGGCGCGTGCGCGGACGCGGTGGCGAGCACTGGCCCCTCGGCGACGACCCCCCTCGCCGAAACGGAGGGACCGCCGCTTCGACTACCAGGGCCGTAGGCGCCGGGAAGTCGGTCGCAAACGATCGCGCCCGTCCTGGCGACGTCCCGACGCAGAGGGCCTTGTCATCAGCCCCGGCGGGGCCGATGTCGACCGGGGCGGGGCTGTTCGACGCGCCCCGGGGGCGAAAGGCTTTGCAGGATGAACGTCAGCCTGGCCTGATGAGGGTGGGGGACGGAGGCGGTTTGACCGAGTCGGAGCGAGAACGACGCGCAGACATTGATGCCCAGGCCGGTGAGCTCGTCTCCGGCGTGCGGAGCGCCGGCGCCGCCGCGATTCTCCTCGATGCGCTCGCGCCGTACGTGCCGAGCCGCGAGGCAGCGGACGCCGTGCTCGCGGCGGCGCTGACGCGGGCAGGGCTGGAGAGCGTGCCGGCCGACGCGGCGCGCGTTCTCGACTTCGTCGCGCGGGCGCTCACGACCGAGGTCGAAGACCGGCTGGGCGCGGAAGCGGCGCGCTCGCTCGAGCCGCTCGTGCGCGTGCTCGAGATTCGTGCCGAGACGGCAGAGCGCGCCGATCTTCCCGATCTCGATCCCCCGCCGCCCAGGAGCGCCGAGGTGCCGGCGGTGATCTACGTGCTCGCCGACCGGCCCGCGATCGCGGCGCGGGTGCGGATGCTGCTCGGCACACGGGCCGACGTGATCCGAGCGCGGTCGCTCGAGGACGTGCTGCGCGCGAGCGTCCTGCGCGTGGGCTGGCGGAGCGCCGTGCTGATCGATCTGCGGCCGGGCTGCGTGCTCGACGTGCCGGCGCCGGAGACGGTGGTGCGCGTGCTCGGGCGCATGCCGGCGATCGTCTGGGGCGACGAGGCCACGATCGACGAGGTGCGCTGGCGCGGCGCGCGGAGCGAGCGCGTCACGGGATGCAGCCCCGACGTGCGTCCGGAGGACGTCGCGCTCCTCCTCGAGATGCAGCTCAGCATCGTCGCGCGCTGAGAGTCGACAGGAGTGCTCGCCCGGGAGGGCGCGCACGGGAGCGCGCGTCGCGCGCGCGGACGGAAGCGACCGGAGCGGGCGAGCCGATCGAATGCGCGCGGACGGAAGCGACCGGAGCGGGCGAGCCGATTTTTAGACAGGCGCTGAGTCGACAGGAGTGCTCGCCCCGGAGGGCGCGCACGGGAGCGCGCCCGGCGCGGCCTGCAGGAGTGCTCGCCCGGAGCTCCCGACCGGCTCGACGGCCGCCTTCAGGCGAGCGCGCCGATCGAGCCCCGACGCGGCGCGTGATCGCAGAGCGTGACGAGCCAGTCGGCGATCGCGTCGATGCGACGCTCGTTCGCGCTGTCGATCAGCAGACGATCGGCGAGCCCCGCCGCGATCGCGGCGTCGGCGATCGAGGCGCGGCCCTCGACGACGAGCACGCGACGCGCGCTCGGGATCCGCTCGCGCGCCGCCAAGAGGACGCCGAGCCCGCTCGCGCGGGGGCTCGGGTCCAGCTCGACGATCATCCCGGCGATCCCACCGCCGCCGATCGCGTGGCTCGCAGACGCGTCGTCGGGCGCGATGACGACCTCCGCGCCCCGTGCCTCGAGCGACGTGCGAAGGCGATCTCGCACGACCCCTTCCCGAGCGACGAGCACGACTCTCGGCAGCATCCAACGGCACATGAGCGCCGCGCGCGACGTCGCAACGGGGACCCGTGCGCACCCGCTCAGGCGGCGCGCGCGGACGGCGAACGATAGTGAGGACGCAGCAGCGCGCCGACGAGCAGACGGAACTCGTCGATGTCGAAGGGTCGCGCGATGATCGACGACGCTCCGAAGTGGCGCGCGGCGCGGCGCATCGTCAGCTCGGCGCTCGCCGCCATCAGCACCACCGGCGGTCGATCCGGCGTCGCTTCGGTCAGCCCCAGCACCTCGAGGCCGGTGAAGCCGCTGAGCTCGATGTCCGCGATCACGAGGTGGATGCGATCCCCGCTCGGCTCCGAGAGACGGTCGAGGAGCTCGACGCCATCCTCGACGGCGCTGACCCGATGTCCGTCTCGGCGCAGCGTCTCCTCGATCTGCACGCGCAGACCTGGGTCTTCCGTCGCGAGCAGCACGTGTGCGCGATGCGGCGGCAGATCATCGAGCTTCACGGGAAGCGACACACCCATGGCGATCCTCCTCGGGGGAGACGACTTCGAGCCCCCGCGGCGTGCTGGTGCATTCGCCGATCCACTCGGTCTCACTCGCGAAATCCCCACGAGAGCGAGGTCCGGCGCCGGCGGAGGGAGCGAGCGCGCGCACCCTCGCGCCTCGCGCGTGGAATGATTCCACGCCACCGAGCGCGCGGATGCGGTGGGGAGCGTCCGCTCCGGAGCGCGGCTCGGCGCGCTTCCGCGGCACCGATCAGCGGACCGCGTGGACGATCTCGCCCGCGGCCGTGGCGGGGACGCGCTGCGGGCCGACCGCGTCTCGGACGCAGCCCTCCGCGGCGCTGCCCTCGAGCGGTGCGGCGAGCCCGACCGTGACGCTCCCGTCCTCGGTCCACGCGGCGCGCACCGAGATCACGCCGACGCCCGCGCACCGGTGGATCTGCGCCCGACGAGCGTCGAGG
>JALYRN010001254.1 GCA_030855295.1 Myxococcota bacterium
GTGCGGCCCGATGCTCGCAGCGCGCGCACGAGGGCCGCGCCGAGGCGGCCGCGGCCGACCACGACGACGGGCTCAGTCGCGGTAGAGCGAGTGCTCACGGCAGTACGCCTCGACCGCGCGTGGGACCAGGCCGGACGCGCTCTCACCGGCGCGCAGCAGCTCGCGCGCGCGCGTGGAGCTGATCGCGGGCAGGTCCGGAGTCTCGATGCCCTCCTCGCGCGCGTATCCGCTGCGGCCGACGACGAAGAGCGGCGCGAGCTCCCGCACGCGCTCGAAGTCCTTCCAGCGCTCGACGTCGGCGAGCACGTCCGCGCCCACCAGCAGCCGCAGCTGCGTCCCGGGATGCCGCTCCGCGAGCGCCTCGAGCGTACGAACGGTGTAGCTCGCGCCCCCGAGCTCCTCCTCGAGGCGCGAGACCTCGACGCCGCGCAGCACGCCGAACGCGCGCTCGCACATCGCGGCGCGATGCTCGAACGCCACCAGCGGCTTGCCGAACGGGTGCTGGTAGGCCGGCACCACCAGCAGCCGCTCGATCGGCGCCACCGCGAGCGCGTACGCGGCGAGGAGCACGTGCCCGCAGTGTGGCGGATCGAAGCTGCCGCCGAACACGCCGAGGGCGCTCACTGCGCGACCGTGACCTTCGAGAGCGCGTGCGCGATCGACTCGCGCCACACCGGCGCGCCCGAGAGATCGTAGAGCGCGACCGTGACTCCGTCGTCGGACGCCTCCAGCACGCCGACGCGGCCCCGCGCGAGAGGCCCCGGCGTGAAGAACGTCCGCCGCCCGAAGCGCCGCAGATCCGACTCGCTGCCGCGCCCGTACACGATCAGATGCGCGTTCGCGATGTCCTCCTCGTCGAGGATGGCCTTGTCGTGCACGAAGAGGATGAGGCGGTCGTCCATCATCTCGACGGCGCGGGCGGGCGGCGGCGGCAGCTTCCGGACGCGCGCGAGCCGCGCGAGGGACGCGTCGGTCTCGAGGAGCGCCTCGATCGCGTCGGGGGTCCCGCTCGTCGCGAGCTCGACGCCCCGCGCGAGGAACGCGAGCTCCGCGTCGTCTCCCCCGAGATCGCGCGCCCACGACTGGATCGCGCGCTCGACGAACTCACCGGCGCCGAGGTAGAGCACCTGGTTCGCGTCGGCGTCGCCCAGGAGGAACGAGACGGCCTCGCGGAAGGCCTCCTCGTCGTCCTCCGCCGGTCCGAGCACGCCGATCCGCATCGCGATCAGGTCCGATCGAGGCCGGCTCGGGAACGCGCCTCGAAGTGCAGGTCGGAGACGGCGAAGCTCGCGAGCGCGAGCACCTCGGGGAAGCGGCGCAGCTGCGCGACGCGGGCGGAGGACGTCTCGGCGAGGCCCGGCTCGCCGGACAGCTTCAGCAGCGCCGACAGCGCCGCGGGCACCGAGCCGAGCGCGAGCAGCGCGACGCGATCGCCGAGCTCGGACGCTGCCATCGCCATGCGCGCGGGATCGTAGTCGTGCGAGCCCGCCATCTCGAACACGACCGGTCCGAGCTCGTCGGCCACGCGGCGGGGCAGCTGGCGCACGATGCGGCGGCTCCAGTCCGCGAGCGCGGCGGGATCGATGCCCGGCGGCTGGTAGTGAGGATCGAAGCTGTGCACGAGCCCCGCCATCGCGAGCGCGAGATCCTGGGGCTGGCTTCGCACGGCGACCGAGAGCCCGTCACGCGCGATCTTCAGGGCGCGCGCGATCACGAACGCGCGCTCGCGCTCGTCGATCGCCAGCAGGTCGCGGCCGATCATCAGCGCGACCGGAGGTCCGCCCGAGACCGGCACGCACACGCGCGGCGCCCCCGGCGTGATCCACAGCTCGACGTCGCCGATGCCGAACCAGCGCGCGACCTCGAGCGCCGTCCCGCGCAGGCCGCCATCGCGCTGCCCGAGCTTCTCTGCGCGATACGCGCGAGGATCGAAGGGCAGCACCTTCTCGAGCGAAGGCCCGGCGACGCGCATCACGGCGCGCAGGGCCGCGGGGAGCGACAGCGGCGACATCAGATCGTCGAGCGTCGCATCGGCGGCCGCGGCGCTCGCGCCGGGCGCGCCACCGGCCGCGTCGAGCAGCCGGCTCACGTCGGTGTCCTCGATCC
>JALYRN010001255.1 GCA_030855295.1 Myxococcota bacterium
GCCCTGCGGGCCCGACGAGCTCTGCGACTACCCGCTCGACGCGCAGTGCGGCGCGACCGATCGACCTGGCGTCTGCCGCCCTCGTCCGCGCACGTGCACGCGCGAGCTCGCGCCGGTGTGCGGCTGCGACGGACAGACGCACCCGACCCGCTGCGTCGCGGCCTCGCAGGGCATCGCCGTCGCGCACGACGGCCCCTGCTGATCGTCTACAGGAGTGCTCGCCCCGGAGGGCGCGCACGGGAGCGCGCGCCGCAACCTACAGGAGTGCTCGCCCCGGAGGGCGCCTACGGTAGCGCGCGCCGCGCGCGCGGACGGAAGCGACCGGAGCGGGCGAGCCGATCAATCAGCGCGCGCGGACGGAAGCGACCGGAGCGGGCGAGCCGATTCCCTACAGGAGTGCTCGCCCCGGAGGGCGCGCACGGGAGCGCGCTCAGGTTCCGTCGGCGATCACGTGACGTACGATCACGCCGCCGGTGCCGACGATGTACACGTGGCGTCCGAGGCGCTCGATCGCGCGCGCGTGGTTGCCCCCGAGATCGAGCTCGACCGCGGCCCACGTTCCGTCCGCCTCGCGTGCGAGCGCCGTCGCGCGCTCACCGACCGCGAGCAGGCGCCCGTCGGGACCGCGCGCGATGCCGTCGAGCGTCGGCCCGCCCTCGTGCTCGCGCGTGCAGCCGTCGGCGTCGATGCGCACGATCGTCCCGCCCTCGCCGACCGCGAACGTGCCCTCGCGATCGCGCACCACCGCCCGCAGCGACGCGCTCTCGCGGCAGCGCGTGAGCGCCGCGCCGGAGCCGCTCATGCGCACCACCGTGCCTCCGTCTCCGACCGCGATCGCATCGTCGGGCGAGCCGTCGATCGCCCAGAGATCCCCGGCGTCGGCCACGCGCGACGCGCTCAGCGACTCCGGTGTGCCGCGCAGCACCGTGCCGCCTGTGCCCACCGCGATCACGCGCCCGTCGGGACCGACCAGCACGTCGCGCAGCGACGCGTCGGTCGGCGAGCTCAGCAGCGTCGCGCCGTCCCAGCGCACCTCGACCACCGCGCCGAGGTCTCCCACCGCGAGCAGCCGCGTCTCGTCGATCGCCGCGAGCGCGGCGAGCCCCGCGTCGGTCGGCGACTCGCTCTCGAGGAGCCCGTGCTCGTGCTCGCGCACGATGCGCCCCCACTCGCCGACCGCGACCAGTGCGCCGCCGATCGTCGCCACGTCGCGCAGCGGCACCGTCGGCCCCTCGGTGCCGGTCTGCACGTGGTCGTCCTCGATCGTCGCGAGGCGCCCGCCCGTGCCGACGAGCCACGTCGTCTCGTCGCGCGCGCCCGCGACGCCGTGCCACCCGCGCTCGAACCCCGACGGCAGCGCGACGACGTTCGTCCCCGACGCGAGCAGGACGCTCCCGGTGCTCCCGGCGATCGCCGCGCGACCGCGATCGCACGTGATCGTCGTGAGCGACTCGCCGGTGTCGAGCGACGTGCGCACGTTCTGCCACGTGCCGTCGCCGCGCCGGCGCAGCAGCGTCGCCTGATCGCCCGCCGCGTAGAGATCGCCGCGCTCGCAGCCGCCGATCGCGCGCAGCGTCACCGCGAGCCCCGCGTCCTCGCTCGTTCGCTGGGCTCCCTCGAGCCGCACGATCGTACCGTGCTCGCCGACGATCCAGACGATGCCGGCGCGCTCGTGCACGGCCGTCAGCCCTGCCTCGGTGCCGAGATCGAGCGCGCTCACCCGATCGCCGCGCAGGCGGAGCACCGTGCCGTCGTCGCCGACGATCAGCGCCTCCGTCCCCGAGATCGCCTCGACGGCGCGGAGGTGGACGTCGGTGCTGCTGTCGATCGCGCGCGGGCCCTGGCCGGTGAGTCGGACGATCGTGCCGGCGTCGCCGACCGCGAGCGCGGTGTCGGTCGAGAGCCACGTCACGTCGCGCAGCGTGCGCTCGGTGCCGCTGCGCCACGTCACGAGCAGCTCCGAGAGCAACCGCGCCGCGGCGCCGTCCTGGCCGACCATCACGACGAGGCCCGGCCCTCCGACGTCCGTCGCGTACCAGGTCGGCATCGCGCGGGGGCGCGGGTTGATCCAGGCCCAGCCGCGCCCGTCGGCGCGCGGAGAGAGCC
>JALYRN010001256.1 GCA_030855295.1 Myxococcota bacterium
GAGGACGCCGGCATCGACGCGGCCGTGCCCGACGGCGGCGACGGTGGCCCACCGAGCGACGCGGGACCGATCGAC
Organism: Myxococcota bacterium; assembly: GCA_030855295.1. Classification (GTDB taxonomy): domain Bacteria; phylum Myxococcota_A; class Polyangia; order Polyangiales; family Sandaracinaceae; genus Sandaracinus. The sequence continues at coordinate 76 of JALYRN010001256.1, forward strand.
GGAGGCCCGCCCCCCGAGTGCACGACGCCCGCCGACTGCGACGACTCGAACCCCTGCACCGACGAGACCTGCGAGCCGTCCGGCTGCGTGTTCACGCCGAACACCGCAGCCTGCGACGACGGCGTGTTCTGCAACGGCTTCGACACCTGCGCGGCGGGATCGTGCAGCGCGCACGCCGGCTCGCCGTGCGCCGGCACGCTGATGTGCGACGAGGCGGGCGCGCGCTGCATCGGCTGCGCGACCAGCGCCGACTGTGCGGCGGCGAGCGTGGGGGCGTGGAGCACCTGCGCCTATCCGAGCACCTGCTCGGAGTCGGGCACCCAGAGCCGCACGACGCGGACCTGGGCGTGCGAGGCGAGCTCGTGCGTGCCGACCGACGGCACCGAGACGCGCGCCTGCTCGCGGACGACCACCGGCGACTCGTGCGCGGGGAGCAGCTGCGCCGCGTGGGGCGCGTGCGCCGGGTTCTCGGACTCGTGCGACGAGAGCGGCACCGAGTCGCGCTCGTGCTCGGAGGGTGTGTGCGCGGCGGGCAGCTGCGCGACGGTCTCCGACACCGAGACCCGCGGCTGCTCGCGCTCGACCACCGGCACCACGTGCGTCGCCGCCAGCTGCGGCTCGTGGAGCAGCTGCTCGTACGCGACCACGTGCACGGATTCGGGCTCGCGCTCCCGGACGTGCACGGCCGCCCGCACCTGCGCGAGCTCCACGTGCAGCGCCGGCGGCGCGTCGTCGGAGGAGGGCGACATGGCGGGCTGCGCGCGCTCGACCACCGGCGACAGCTGCGGCGCCCCGCTGTGCACCGCGTGGAGCACCTGCAGCGGTTTCTCGGGCCAGTGCGACATCACGGGCACGCAGACCCGCACCTGCACGCCGCGCGTGTGCTCTGGCGGCGGCTGCGTCAACGGCACCGCGTACGGCGACTCGCAAGCCTGCTCGCGCCCCGTCACGGGACTTCCGTGCGACGACGGCATCTACTGCACCCTCGGCGATTCGTGCACGTCCTCCGGGTTCTGCCAGGGCACGCCGCGCTCCCCGTGCATCGAGCCGTGATGTCGATGTCCCGAAGACGACTGCCGTGCCGTGCGTTCGTGGCCGGGCTCGTGCTCGTGGTGGCGATCGCGTCTTCGGGGCCGACGGTCGCGAGCGCGCAGAGCGCCGCCGAGATGGGCGAGGCGCGCAGCCTCTTCGAGCAGGGCCTCGCCGCGGCGCGCGAGTCGCGCTGGGAGGACGCGCGCGGCTCGTTCGAGCGCTCGCTCGCGATCGTCGAGCGCGCGAGCATCTTGCTCAACCTCGCGGGCGCCCAGGCGCAGACCGGACGGCTGGTCGACGCCGCCGCGAGCTACCGGCGCTTCCTCGAGATCGCGAGAGGTCGCGATGCGCGCCACCGTGGCGATGCCGAGACGGCGCTGCGCGCAGTCGAGGCGCGCATCCCGCAAGTCACGCTGGAGCTCGAGGGGCTCGCCGCGGGGGACGACGTTCGGATCGACGATGCGCCGATCACCGCGGACGCGCTGGCCGCGGCGATCGCGCTCGATCCGGGATCGCATGTGGTGGTCGTCACGCGCGGCGACCAGGAGGCGGCGCGCGCGCCGTTCGAGCTCGAGCCCGGCGAGCAGCGCACGCTCGCGGTGATCGTGCGCGACACGCGGCCCGCGGAGACGCCCGTGGTGGCGGCGCTCGCGCCGGCCGCGCCGATCGAAGACGACGCTCCGAGCGACGACGGCTCGGTGTGGATCTGGGTCGGCGTCGGGATCGGAGTCGCGGTCGCCGCGGCGGTCGGCATCGGCGTCGCGGCGTCGAGCAGCGGCGAGCCGACCTACTACATGGGCAACCTCGGCGACGGAATGGTCCGCTTCTGATCGCACCGGGGCGCGCATGCCGGCTGGCTGAAAGGCTGTCCAAGAATCGGCTCGCCCGCCGGTCGCTTCCGTCCACGCGCGCAGCGCGCGCTCCCGTACGCGCCCTCCGGGGCGAGCACTCCGGCGAGGTCAGAATTCGTCGGCCAGCGGCACGCTGCGGCGCGG
>JALYRN010000334.1 GCA_030855295.1 Myxococcota bacterium
GCTCGACCCGGCGCGCGACGCGCTCTCCCGGCGCGAGCGCGACCTCGAGCGAGGCCGGCTCGCGGCCTGCCGCTTCGAGCTCGACCCGGTGCGTGCCGGGCGCGAGATCGAGCACCAGCGGGCTGCTCGAACCGACGTCCATCCCGTCGATGCGCACCGTCGCGCCGCGCGGCTCGTACTCGAGCACGAGCGTGCCTCCGCGCTGCTGCATCGCGCGCTGTGTCGCCGCGATCCAGCCGCGCGCCTGGGCGATCGGTGCGTCGTCGATCGATGCGTCGGCGATCTCGAGGAAGCGCTCGAACGCCGCGATCGCCTCGGCGTCGCGCCGCAGCTCCCGCAGCGCCACCCCGAGGTTGAAGACCGTGCTCGGCCTCTCGACGAGCGCGATCGACTGCCGGAATCGCTCGATCGCCTCCTCGTACGCGCCGCGGTCCGCGAGCGCGATGCCCTCCTCGAAGCGCGCCCGTGCGCGCGAGGATGCATCCTCCTGTGCAGAGGCGCGCGACGGCATCGCCCACAGGCACGTCGCCGCCGGAGCGCTCGCGAGCGCGAGCCCGATCCCGAGCCACGCCACGCGCGCGATCCCCAGCGCCCTCACGGCTCGACCGTATCCGTGCGCCCGCGCAGCGGTCAATCGTCGTGCACCGGGATCACCACTCCCGCAGGATGGGATCCCGCCGCTTGGTCGGGGGGGCGCTCCGTCGCGTTCGGCGCGTGCGAGAGCGGTGCGCGCGGGAGCGTGGCGCGCGGCGGAGGTCGATCGACACCACGCGATCGACGTCGCCGCCGACCTCCAGCGCTCGCGGCTCGTAGTCGTCGGCGCGGACCTCGATGTGGTGCGTCGTGCCGTCGCGCGGCACGACCAGCGAGCGCCCCTCGATCGGCGCGCCGTCCGCGAGCACCGTCGCGTGGGCGGGCGTGATCTCGAAGCGCACCTCGACCGTGGCGGGCGCCACCGCGGGAGCAGGAGAGGGCGCGGGGGCGGGCAGCGTCTCCCGAGCCGGCAGCGTCGCCGGCGCCGGAGGAAGCTCGGAGGCGACCACCGGATCGCGCGAGCTGCTCACCGCCAGACCGATCCCGAGGGCGACGAGGACCGCCAGCGCGAGCGCGCCGCCGATCGCGCCGATCATCAGGCCGGCCGTGGGCCGGCGCGGGTGCGCCTCGCTCGAGTCGTAGAGCGTCGGCTCGGCGCGCAGCGGCGGCACCCCGATCGCCGGCGCAGTGATGCGTGCGGTCGAGTCCGAGAGCTTGCGCAGCGTCGCGATCAGCGCGGCCGCGTTGGGCGGTCGTGCCGACGGCTTCTTCTCGAGCAGGCCGGCGATCGTTCCCTCGAGCGAGGCGGGCACGTCGAGATCGGGCCGGCGCTCCGAGACCCGCGGCGCGCGCGCCTCGAGGTGGCGGCTCATCACCAGCACCGGCTCGCGCTCGTCGAAGGGCGGCTTGCCGGTGATCATCTCGAAGACGATCACGCCGAGCGAGTAGAGATCCGCGGCCGGCCCGATCGCGCCGCGCGAGCACGACTCCGGGCTCATGTAGAGCGGCGTCCCGACCACGAGATCGGCGCTCGTGAGGTGGCTCTGCTCGGGCCCCTCGGTGCCGAGCAGCCGCGCGATCCCGAAGTCGAGCACCTTCACCTGGCCAGCGCCGGTGTCGTCGACGACCAGGAAGATGTTGTCGGGCTTGAGGTCGCGGTGCACCACGCCGACGCCGTGCGCGACCTGCAGCGCGCGCGCGATCTGGATCGTGATCGCGACCGCCTCGCGCCACGGCAGCGTGCCCTTGCGCAGGATGCGATGCGCGAGGCTCTCGCCCTGGAGCAGCTCCATCGCGAGGTAGAGCAGGTCGCCGTCGCCGTGGCCGAAGTCGTGGATCGTGACGACGTGGGGGCTCGTGATGCGCGACGCCGCCTGGGCCTCGCGCTCGAACCGCGCGGTCGTCGCGGCGTGGCCGCCCTCGCCGACGCTCGCGTGCATCACCTTGAGCGCGACCTCGCGCTTCATCGCGATCTGCTCGGCGCGATAGACGGTGCCCATGCCGCCTTGGCCGATCAGCTCCTGGATGCGGTAGCGATCGGCGACCACGACGCCCGGCGTCAGCGCCGGTCCGGCCTCGGGCCGCACGCTCGCGCTGCCCCGGCGCGCGGGAGGAGGCTCGGTGGCCGCGGAGGCGCCGGTCGTGGAGCGCAGCCCGCTGCGTCCTCGCTCGTCGACGGCGTCCCGGGGGCCCGGGGCCTCGATGCCGGGGCGGCTCGTCATGCCGCTCCCATCGTACACGCACAGCGGGAACCGATCGACCCTGCGAACCGCGGGCTCAAGGCGCGGCGCTGCCTCGGCCGTCGATTGCGCGCGGTCGCTCGCCGAGCGCGGCGTAGCTCGCGTCGCGATCGCGCAGGATGTCGTCGAGGATCGCGCGGACGCGCTCCACGCCCTCTCGCTCGATCGTCTCGGCGTTCGCGTGCGCGATGCGCTCGTGCAGCGGCGTCGGGGTCGGCTCGCGCAGCAGCGCCTCGAGGCTGGTGCGCGACGGATCGAAGAACGCCGTTCCGGACGGCGTCGCGCGGCGCACCCGATCGAGCACGGCGTGGCGCACCAGCTGGATCGTCGGATCCGGCGTGCGCCGGACGAAGGGCACGAGGCGCTCGGGCGCGCGCTGATCGGGCTCGGCCTCGGGGTGGAAGCCCTCCATCGCCATCACCAGCCCGCCCGTCGAGGCCTGGTGCGCCGCGCGCAGCCGCTCGACGAAGCGCGCCAGCCCGAGGCGCGGCACCTCGACGCGCGGAAAGATCAGGAGCGCGACCTCGACGATCTCGTCCGCCGCGATCGCGTCGACCACGTCGAGCGCGCGCGAGAGATCGAGCTCGCGCTCGAGCACGACGACCTCGCGCGTGCGCCCCTCGCTCCGGCAGCGCTCGGCGTACGGGCACATGCCCAGCGCCTCGACGAGCTCGACCGCGTAGCGGCGATAGACCCGCTTGCACTCGCGCTCGAGCGCCGCGTCGTCGGAGCCTGCCGTCATGCGCCGTGCCGCACGCCGATCAGCCGCTGCAGCACCGCCTGCAGCTCGTCCACCGAGATGTCGACGTGCTCGACGACGCGCCCGTAGAGCATCGCGGTCGGCGCGTCGCGCCCGCCGCGCTCCTTCTGCAGCTCCGAGATCTGCCACAGCACGACGCGCTCGATGCGCGTCAGGCCGTCGCGTACGTCGGGGATCCGATCGCGCTCCCACTCGGGGTCGCGCGCGCGCTGACGTCCTCGCCGCGGCATGACGACGGAAGCATAGACGGGACTCGCCGCGTGCGCTCCGGATCCAGCAAGAGTGCTCGGCCCCGGAGGGCGCGTACGGGAGCGCGCCCGGAGCGGGCGAGCCGATTTTTCGACAGCCTTCGAGTCATCAGCCCGGCGGCTGGTATGCGCGGAACGGGAAGCGCCGGTTTCCCTCGACCGTCCAGCCGTCGCCGACGCGGGGGTAGGGATAGAACGAGTCCCAGCGATCGGTGTAGACGGTGTTGTTGCGCAGCACGAGCCGGCGGATCGCCGGGAAGTCGATCTCGAGCATGCTGGGCATCTCCTGGTACAGCACGTTGTCCTCGAAGATGACGGTGCCGACGCGGTCGCCCGGCTGCGTGCCGATCATGATCCCGGTGCGCAGCAGCACGTTGTGCGACGCGTACGCGAGGTCGCCGCGGCCGTGCACGCGATAGTCGTGCTTGTTGCCGTTCGAGAGCACGTTGCGGACGACGACGCTGCGCCGGACGTCGTGCATGCGCAGCGTCGACTCGGGGCCTGCCGAGCGGAACGTGTTGTCCGCGATGATCAGGTCCTCGCCGTCGAGCGGCCCGGTGTCGCCCGCCCACAGCGAGTACCGCTCCGCGGTCACGTCGCAGCCGAGCACCGCGACGCGGCGCCCGCGGATCACGAACGCGCTGTCGCTCGCTTCGATCCGCAGGTCCTCGAGGGTGACGTCGGTCACGAAGAGCGCCTCGTCGTAGGTCGCGTCGGGGTCCCAGCGCGCCGGCGGCAGCAGCTCGATCGAGCCGACCTCACCGCCCGCGATGCGCACGCGCTGCACGCCCGGATCGATCACGATGCGCTCGAGCCGACCGCCCTGCTCGATCAGGATCTCGACGTCGGACGCGTGGACTCCGACCGGCTCGTCGACGCGCCCGGCGACCCGCACGCGCGTGCCGGCGACGTCGATCGCGCGCTGCACGGTCGCCGCGCAGTCGGACGCGCGCTCGCACGTGGCGCGGACCTCGCGCTCGATCCGCGGCGCCGCGGGCCACTGCAGCCCCTCGAGCTCGGAGGGAAGAGTGCCCAGCTCGCGATGGACCACGACGCTCGGTGCCACGGCGGGCGCGGGCGCGGTGACCGTGCGCGTCTCGCGCGTCTCCCGCACCTCCTCCCGGACGGCGCGCGGCTCTCGGGCCTCGGGGCGCTCGCCGCCGCACGAGCAAGCGACGCCCGTCGCCGCCGCGAGCGCGGCGAGCAAGACCCACCTCCCCCGGCGTGTCGGCCTGTTCGACATGGCTGCGGAGAGAGTATGAGCACGCGCGGCCGCATCGGCATCCGGACCCCTCGCAAGAACGCACGCGGTGCTCATGCAGAGGTCATCTTGTTGGGATACACCTCGCCTCCTTCTCGATGAGCGAAGCCGAGAACCCTCCTCCGCCTCCGAGCGTGCCTCCGAGCGTGCCTCCGGCTGTGCCCGGCGCCGGGCCCGAGCCAGCGCCGGAGCGGCCGAGCAACGCCGACCTCGGCGGCAGGGCGCGCCGCGGCGCGATGTGGTCGATGCTCGGCTACGGCGGCGGACGCCTCCTCGCGCTGATCTCGAACCCGCTGATCTCGTACCTCATCGTGCCCGCGGTCCGCGGCATGATGGAGCTCGTCAATCCCTTCGTGCTCGGCTTCGAGCTGCTGAGCGACATCGGGATCGGCCCCAGCATCATCCAGAACAAGCGCGGCGGCGATCAGGACTTCGCCGACGTCGCGTGGACGATCCAGGTCACGCGCGGCGTGCTCCTGTGGATCGCGGTCTGCATCGGCTCGGTGCCGTACGCGTGGCTCACCGGGCACGACGAGCTCGCGTACATCCTTCCGATCGCGGGTCTCACCGCGATCGCGGGCGGCCTCACCTCGTCGAAGGTCTACACCGCGAGCCGCAACCTCGCGCTCCACGAGCTGACGAAGGTCGAGCTGATCTCGCAGGCCGTCGGCTTCGTCGTGAAGATCGTCTGGGCGTGGCTGAGCCCGACGGTGTGGTCGCTCGTGATGGGCGGCCTCTCGGTGCTCGTCACGAAGATGATCCTCAGCCACGTGCTCCTGCCGGGCCCGCGCAACCGACTGCGCTGGGATCCCGCGGTCGCGCGGGAGCTCGTCAACTTCGGGCGCTGGGTCTTCGTCAGCACGCTGCTGACGTTCCTCACGGGGTACGCCGATCGCTGGATCTTCAGCACCATGATCCCGCTGACCGTGCTCGGTCTCTACGGCAACGCGGTCGTGCTCGCGTCGCTGCCGATGGAGGCGCTCTCGCACCTCGCGCACCAGGTCGTGTTCCCGCTCTACTCGCGCGTCGTGCAGTCGGGGCAGGACCTCGCGCCGGTGTTCCGTCGCGCGCGCCTGCCGCTGCAGATGATCGGCGGCTGGGCGCTGTGCGGGCTGATCGCCGGCGGGCCGACCGGCATCCGCCTCTTGTGGGAAGAGTCGTGGTGGGGCTCGGGGTGGATGATCCAGATCCTCGCGGCGGCGTCGTGGTTCCTCGTGTGCGAGTCGACCAACGGTGCGGCGATGTTCGCGAAGGGCGAGCCGCGCTGGGTCGCGGCGGGCTCGTTCGCGAAGCTGATCGGGATGATCGTGCTGATCCCCGTCGGCTACTGGGTCGCGGAGTTCCCGGGCGCGCTGGTCGCATACGCGGGGACCGAGCTGTTCCGCTACGGCATCTCGCTGTGGGGCGTGTCGCGGCTCGGGCTCGACGCGAAGAAGCAGGACTTCGGCCTCACGCTGATGGTCGGCGTGGTCGGCGTCGCGGTGTGGCAGCTCGCGGAGCACCTGCGCGCGTGGGGCGTGCCGGTCGCCGCGGAGGCCGCGATCGTCGCGGGCGCGGTCACGCTCGCGTGGGCGCCGGTCGCGCGCGGTCCGATCAAGCAGTTCCTGGACGAGCGCCGAGCGCGGCAAGCAGCGCACGTCGGCTGAACATCGCGCGGCCTCGAGCAGTGATCACGGTGCCGGCGGCGCGACGTACGGCATGATCGTGTTCGCCTCGATCACCCAGCCCGCGGGCGGCGCGCCGCTGCACCAGAAGCAGTCCCACACGTCCGTGTACGCGATGTTCCGGCGCGCGATCAGCTCGGGGATCGTACCGTCGACCTCGAAGAGGCTCGGGGCCTGGTGATAGAACGTGTTGTCCTCGAACCACTGGCGCCCGATCACGTCGTCGGGCAGTCGGCCGAGGAAGGCGCCCGTGTTGATCAGCACGTTGCGCGCCCCCCAGTTGAGCTCGCTGCGGCCGTGCACGCGGTAGTTGTGCTTCGCCTGGTTCGTCAGCCGGTTGCCGATCGTCGCGCTGCGCCGCACGTGCACGAGGCGAACGGTCGCCTCCGGGCCCTCGCAGTCGAAGTCGTTGCCGGCGACGATCACGTCCTCGCTCTCGAAGTCGGCGGTGTCGCCGAACCACACGCCGTAGCGCACGGCACGAGCGCGGCTGTTGGTGATCGCGATGCGGATCCCGCCGCGCATCAGGAACGCGGTGTCGGCGGCCGTCACGTCGACGCGATCGACGAGCACGTCGCTCGTCAGCCACTCGACGTGGAATTCCTCGGTCGGGTAGTACTGCCCCGGGATCTGCATCTCGACGTAGCCGAGCGTGCCGCCGCGCACCGCGATGCGCGCGATGCGGTTCGCGATCCACACGCCGGCCGCCGAGGCGCCGGGCTCGAACGCGAGCTCGACGTCGCTGACGCGCACCTCGATCACGCCGCCGATCGCGCCCGCGATGCGGATGCGCGTCCCGGGCGTCATCGCGGCGTTCACC
>JALYRN010001257.1 GCA_030855295.1 Myxococcota bacterium
GCGCACGTGACCGAAGAGCTCGCTCTCGACGAGCCCCTCGGGCAGCGCCGAGCAGTCGATCGCGACGAAGGGCCCGCGGCGCCGATCGCCGCCGTCGTGCAGCGCGCGCGCCGCGAGCTCCTTGCCGACCCCGGTCTCGCCCTCGAGCAGCACCGTCGCCCGCGACCCGGCGGCGAGCTCGAGCACCGCGAACACCTCCCGGATCGCGAGGCTCTCCCCGACCATCTCGCCGAAGCGGCGCGACTGGCTGGGCGTCACCTCGAGCCGCTCCGGCGCACCGAGCACCCGCACGAAGGTGCGCCCGAGCTTGAGCGTCGCGCCCTTCGCGACGGTCGCGCGCGCGAGGCGCGTGCCCTCGTGGAAGGTGCCGTTGGTGCTGCCGAGATCCTCGACGTCGAAGCCGCCCCCTGGCGCGGGGCGGATCACGCAGTGGCGGCGCGAGACGCGGTCGTCGCTCAGCGCCAGCGTGCACTCGGGATCGGTCCCGACGACGCACTCGGGCTCGGTGCGCGCCGCGCGTCCCATGTCGGGACCCTCGACGACCACGACCTGCGATCCGCTGCGCGTCGGCGCGAGCTCGCCGTGCGCGGTGGCGACCGTCTTCATGCCCCGCGGATCGTACACGCACCCGGCGCGACCGAGCGATCCCGCGCCGCGTGCCGGCGCTCGTTTTCGTGCGAGGCTCTCGGATGCGTCTCTTCCTCGCGTCGCTCTCGCTCGCCGCGCTGCCGGAGTTCCTCGGCGCGAAGGTGCGCCGGGTCGCGTGGGTGCCCGCGGCCGCTGATGTGCTGGAGGACGGCGCGCGCGTCCGCGCGCTCTTCGGCGCGATGCTGGACGAGCTCGGGCTCTCGCCGCTCGTGTGCGAGCTCGACGACGGAGACGGCGCGACGCTCGCGGCGCGGCTCGCGGCGACCGACGCGGTGATCGTGACCGGCGGCGATCCGTTCCATCTGCTCGCGAGGTGTCGCGCCAGCGGTCTGGACCGCGCGCTGGCGAGCGCGGTGCGAGACGGGCTCCCGTACGTCGGCGTCAGTGCCGGCGCGATCGTCGCGGGGCCGAGCCTCGAGCCGTGCTTCCTGACGAGCCCGTTCACGCCGCCCCGCGGCCTTGCGCTCGAGGGCCTCGCGCTGACCGATCGGGTCGTGCTCCCGCACCACGATCGCGACGACAACCGGCACCTCCACGCGCTCGCCGCCGATCGCTTCGGCGCGCGCTTCGCGCTCGAGCCGATCGACGACGACGAGGCGCTGATCGTCGAGGCCGGCGTCGCGCGGCGCGTGCGCGCATGAGCGACGTGCCCGAGCGGATCGGCCCCTACCGCGTCGTGCGGCGGCTGGGCTCGGGCGGCATGGCCGAGGTCTTCCTGGCGACGGCGTACGGCGCCAGCGGCTTCGAGAAGCCGGTCGCGATCAAGACGCTGCTGCCCGAGCTCCGCGGCGAGCCCGAGCTCGAGCGGCTGCTGATCGAAGAGGCGAGGCTCGGCGCGCGGCTCTCGCACGAGTGTCTCGTCGGCGTGCACGAGCTCGGCGTCGACCGTGGGATGTACTACGTGCGCATGGACTGGATCGACGGAGCAGATCTCGCGTCGCTCGAGGGCGGGAGCGCGATCGACGTGCCGCTCGCGCTGCTGATCGCCGAGCGCGTCGCGCTCGCGCTCGCGTACGTGCACCGCGCCACCGATGATCGTGGAATTCCGCTGGGCCTCGTGCACCGCGACGTGAGCCCGCAGAACGTGCTGCTGTCGCGCTCGGGCGAGGTGAAGCTCGGCGACTTCGGGATCGCGAAGGCGACGCAGCGCGCCGACACGACCCAGGCGAACCTGCGGCGCGGCAAGTATGCGTACATGTCGCCCGAGCACGTCTCGCGGGAGCCGCTCGGCGCCCGCAGTGATCAGTTCGGGCTCGCGGTGATGCTCTACGAGATGCTGACCGGCGCCCGTCCCTACGACGGAGAGTCGCCGCTGATCACGCTCGATCGCATCCGCGCGGCGCTGCCGCCCGACGTCGGCGCGATCCCCGAGGACGTCGCGGACATCGTGCTGCGCTGCCTCGCGCGCGACCCGGGCGACCGCTTCCGCGAGACCGACGCGCTGGTGCGCGCG